>JAZULF010000094.1:0-2143 GCA_045643645.1 Oscillospiraceae bacterium | reverse complement strand
GTTCAACCCCATGATGGGTCACCGTGGCTGCCGCCTCGCAGTTACCTATCCCGAAATCGCTGCAATGCAGACCCGTGCTGTCATCAACGCAGCAATCAATGTCCAGAAGAGACATCCCGAATGGACCATGGTTCCCGAAATCATGATTCCTCTGGTCGGCGAAGTCAAGGAACTCAAGTATGTCAAGGATGTAGTCGTTAAGAACGCAGACGAGATTATCGCAGCATCCGGCATCGATATGAAGTACCTCGTAGGTACCATGATTGAGATTCCCAGAGCAGCACTCACCGCTGACGAGGTTGCAAAGGAAGCCCAGTTCTTCTCCTTCGGCACCAACGACCTTACTCAGATGACCTTCGGCTTCAGCCGTGACGACGCAGGCAAGTTCCTCGGCGCTTACTACGACAAGAAGATTTACGAGAACGACCCGTTTGCAAAGCTCGACCAGACCGGCGTAGGCAAGCTCGTTGAGATGGCATGCAAGCTCGGCAGAATGACCCGTCCCGAGCTGCACCTCGGTATCTGCGGCGAGCACGGCGGCGACCCCAGCTCCGTTGAGTTCTGCCACAAGGTCGGCCTTGACTATGTCTCCTGCAGCCCCTTCCGCGTTCCCATCGCACGCCTCGCAGCAGCACAGGCAGCAATCAAGGAAAGCAAGTAAGAGCTGTAAATCCTTAATAAATCAAGGATTTTGATTGCACAACAAATTCCCGCATTTAAAAGAATGCGGGAATTTTTATTTTTCCTCTTGACTCTGACGCAACGTAATAGTGCATAATAAATGCAAGGAGGAGTAGAGTTATGATGACAGTAAATGAAGTAAGCAAATTAACGGGAGTGAGTGTGCGCACGCTTCACTACTATGACGAAATAGGTCTGCTGACCCCGGCTGTGACGACAGAAGCGGGATACAGACTGTATGACAATACAAACCTTGAACGCCTGCAACAGATTTTACTGTTCAGAGAGCTTGAGTTTTCCTTGAAGGATATTAAGAAGATGATTGACAGTCCCGGATTCGATAGAAGAAAAGTACTGTCGGAACAAATTGAACTCCTTACTCTGAAAAAGGAGCATTTTGAAACCTTAATATCCTATGCGCAACAAATTAAATCAAAAGGAGAATATGATATGAATTTTAAGGTGTTTGATAACGAGAAAATTGAAAACTACAAGGCGGAAGCAAAAAGAAGATGGGGTGACACGGAAGCATACCGTGAATATGAAACGAAATCTGCTGACTATTCCGAGGAAAAGCAGCATGTTCTCACAAGGGATATGATGAACATTTTCAAAGAATTCGGAAACCTGACAGATAAATCCCCGGCAGATGCGGAGGCGCAGAAGCTTGTTAAAAAGCTGCAGGATTTTATTACGGCAAATTACTACACCTGCACAAAACAAATTCTGTCAGGCTTGGGGCAGATGTATGCTGCCGGCGGAGAAATGACGGATAATATTGACACCGTCGGCGGAAAAGGCACTGCAGAATTTGCCGCGAGAGCTATTGAGGAATACTGCAAATAAATCCTTCTTTTCTTCCGAGCCTTACAGGCAGCAATCAAGGAAAGTAAGTAATCAGAGTAAAATCAATTAAAAGACAATCACATCACCTTCGGGTGATGTGATTTTTATATTGCGGGTTGTTTAATTTATAACAATGTAGCTTACAAATAGCAGACGCTTCATTATTCATAAAAAAACAATTGTGTTTTTGATGTGCTGATTGTATAATTAGCTTAACTAAAATATTATAAAGTGAGGTATAACATTATGGCAAAGATTGATTTGTCCGCTTATGGCATTTTCGGTGCCGAGGAAATAGTATATAACCCTTCTTACGAAACTCTTTTCGAGGAAGAGATGAAGCCTGAGCTCGAGGGATTTGACAAGGGTCAGCTTAGCGAGCTTGATGCAGTAAATGTTATGACCGGCATCTACACCGGCCGTTCACCTAAGGACAAGTACATTGTTATGGACGAAAACTCCAAGGACACTGTATGGTGGACCTCCGACAACTATAAGAACGACAATCATCCCATGGACGAGTCCGTATGGGCAACCGTTAAGGACCTTGCAATCAAGGAGCTTTGCAACAAGCGCCTTTTCGTAGTTGACGCATTCTGCGGCGCAAACAAGGACA
>JAZULF010000093.1:0-3821 GCA_045643645.1 Oscillospiraceae bacterium | reverse complement strand
TTTTTGATTGCGGTGCTTGACGGAGTTGAGGATGTCAATACCGCAATGTGCTATAAGAATAAAACCGTATATATCGACAGAAAGGATGCAAAACTGCCCAAGGGCGCATACTTCCTGCAGGATATAATAGGCGCCGAGGTTGTCGACGAAAGCGGCGCAAAAATCGGCGTTCTTGAGGATATACTCGAAACACCCGCATCGGATGTGTATGTTGTCCGCGGCGACACAGAGCATCTCATTCCCGCGGTAGACGAGTTTGTACTCTCAACCGATGCCGAAAAGGGCATCATCACAGTTCGCCTTATCGAAGGTATGTAATGGAGTTATGTCAACTATGAGAATTGATATAATGACGCTTTTTCCGGATACGATGAATGCGATAATGCACGAGAGTATCCTGGGCAGAGCAGCGAAAAAGGGCATAATTGAAATCAATTGCGTGCAAATCAGGGATTATACCGAGAATAAGCAGTGTCAGGTTGACGATTATCCCTATGGCGGAGGCTGGGGCTGCGTAATGATGGCACAGCCGCTAAAATCTTGCCTTGATGATATTATGTCAACTGCAAAGAGCGAGCGCAGCAGAGTTATCTATATGTCACCGCAGGGCAAGCCCTACAATCAGGAAACGGCGAGAAGGCTGCGCGATGACTATGACCATCTCGTGCTTGTCTGCGGACATTACGAGGGCATTGACGAGCGTTTTATCGAGCAGTGCGTTGACGAGGAGATATCCCTCGGTGACTTCGTGCTTACAGGCGGCGAGCTTGCCGCAATGGCGGGTGCCGACTCTGTCTGCAGACTCGTGCCCGGCGTGCTTTCCGACGAGGAATGCTTCACCGGTGAGAGCCATTGGGACGGCGTTTTGGAGTATCCGCAGTACACCAGACCTGAGGTCTGGGAGGGCAGGGCAGTACCCGAGGTGCTGCTTCAGGGCAACCATGCGGCAGTTGACGAATGGCGCAGAAAAAAGAGCCTTGAGCGCACGATGGACAAGCGCCCCGATATGTTTGAAAAGCTTGCGCTTAGCAACAAGCGCGATATCAGGCTTGTCGAGGAGATAAAAAAAGAGCGCAGCCGTATGAAGCTGACAGAGCCCGTCACCTGCAGAATGTCGGTAGAATCCGACCTCGATGATATTATGCTCATCGTGCGTCAGTCGAGAAACTACCTCAGAAAGCACCGCGTTGACCAATGGCAGGGTGATTACCCCTCACTCGAGGTGTTTGAGTCTGCGATAAAGCAGAAGGAGTGCTATTCTGTGATGTACGGCGAAAGACTTGCAGGCTTCTTCTGCATAACCGAGCTGCCTGAGGCTGATTACGACAGCCTTACCGACGGCAGATGGTACGGCGAGGGCAAGTATTGCACGCTGCACCGCGCGGCAGTTGCGGCAGAATTCAGAGGCACGGGCTTGAGCGATATGATATTCAAGTTTGCCGAGGACCTTGCGAGAGAGAAAGATGCCGAGTGCATGCGTGCCGATACCCACCGCAAGAACAAGGCAATGCAGAAGCTTCTCAAGCGCAGCGGCTACACCTACAGAGGAAATGTGCTTGTCAGCAGCGAGGTCGGACACGACCCTGCACGACAGGCGTTTGAAAAGAAACTATGAGACTTACTAATATTAATGACATAAAAGAGCTTCTCGGCAGACACGGCTTCAGATTCTCGAAATCCATGGGTCAGAACTTTTTGACTGCCGCATGGGTGCCCGAGGATATTGCCGATTCGGCAGAGCTTGACGAAAATACGGGCGTGCTCGAGGTAGGCCCCGGCATAGGCTGCCTTACCGAACAGCTTTCAATGAGAGCGGGCAAGGTGCTTGCCGTTGAGCTTGACAATGCCCTCAGACCCGTACTCAAGGAAACTCTTGCAGCCTGCGACAATGTCGAGATTGTTTTCGGCGATGTGCTCAAGCAGAAGCTTAATGAGCTTGTGCGTGAGAAAATGCCCGGTATGCGCTACGCAGTGTGCGCAAATCTGCCGTACAATGTTACAACACCGCTTATCACTGCGTTTTTGGAGGCAGGCTGCTTTGACACGGTAACGGTTATGATTCAGCGCGAGGTTGCACGCAGAATATGTGCAAAACCGGGTACTGCGGATTACGGTGCATTTACAGTGCTCGTAAACTGGTACGCAGAGCCCGAAATGCTGTTTGATGTGCCGCCCGGCTGCTTCATTCCGCAGCCTAAGGTTACCTCAAGCGTAATAAGATTGCGCCTGCGTGAAAAGCCTCCCGTTGAGGTAAAGGATAAGGACATTTTCTTCCGTGTTGTTCGCGGTGCCTTCGGTATGAGAAGAAAGACTCTGACCAATGCGCTGAGCGCATCTTTTGGTGAAATCAGCAAGGAGACTATTGAAAAACTGCTGGTCAAATGCGGCTTTGACCCGAAGATACGAGGCGAAATGCTCTCAATTGGTGATTTTGCAAAAATTGCCGATGCAATTCAGACTTTTTCAAGCGAAAATTTGTAAACAAAATGCATTGAATAAAACATACTAAATTGTTAGTCTTATTTATGGTAATTATGTCAATAATAATAATGTAATTATAGTGCAAGTTTTGTAAAAATAGTACAAGTAAGTACTTCGTACGGGTGGTTTGCTGCCCGCACGATTGCAATAGAAAGGAAAGACTAAATGAGCAAGAAGTATGTTTATCTGTTCTCGGAAGGCAATGCAAAAATGCGTGAGCTTCTCGGCGGCAAGGGTGCAAACCTGGCGGAAATGACCAATATCGGTCTGCCCGTACCTCAGGGCTTCACCATTTCCACCGAAGCATGCACACAGTACTATGAAGACGGCCGCCAGATTAATGACTCCATTATGGCTGAAATCATGGAGTATGTTGACAAGCTCGAAAAAATCACCGGCAAGAAGTTTGGCGACAACGAGAATCCTCTGCTTGTTTCCGTTCGTTCCGGCGCACGCGCATCTATGCCCGGCATGATGGACACCATCCTCAACCTCGGCCTGAACGAGACCGTTGTTGAAACCATCGCAGCAAAGTCCGGCAATCCCCGCTGGGCATGGGACTGCTACCGCCGCTTCATTCAGATGTACTCGGATGACGTTATGGAAGACGGCAAGAAGTACTTCGAGCAGCTCATTGATGAAATGAAGGAAGCCCGCGGCGTAACTCAGGATGTTGAGCTTACCGCTGATGACCTCAAGGAGCTTGCAGGTCAGTTCAAGGCTGAATATAAGGCAAAAATCGGCGAAGAGTTCCCCACCGACCCCAAGGAACAGCTCATGGGCGCAATCAAGGCAGTTTTCAGAAGCTGGGATAACCCCCGCGCAAATGTTTACCGCCGCGATAACGATATCCCCTACAGCTGGGGCACCGCTGTCAATGTACAGATGATGGCATTCGGTAACATGGGCGATGACTGCGGCACCGGCGTTGCATTTACCCGCGACCCCGCAACCGGCGAGAAGAAGCTCATGGGTGAGTTCCTCACCAACGCACAGGGCGAAGATGTCGTTGCAGGCGTCCGTACCCCGATGCCCATCTCCCAGATGGCTGACAAGTTCCCCGAGGCATTTGCACAGTTCAAGAATGTCTGCCAGATCCTCGAGCACCACTACCGCGACATGCAGGATATGGAATTCACCGTCGAGCACGGCAAGCTGTTCATGCTCCAGACCAGAAACGGTAAGAGAACCGCTCAGGCAGCTCTCAAGATCGCATGCGATCTCGTTGACGAAGGCATGATCGATGAGAAGAAGGCCGTCCTCATGATCGACCCCAGAAACCTCGACACTCTGCTCCACCCGCAGTTCGATGCAGCTGCCCTCAAGAAGGCAGAAGCTAT
>JAZULF010000092.1:0-2335 GCA_045643645.1 Oscillospiraceae bacterium | reverse complement strand
AGGAACGGTGTAAACCTTGGTTTCGCCCTCTTCCTCATTGATAACGCTGATTGCAAACAGTGCGCCCTTCTTGGTTTCCTCGATACCGATAGTACCGGAGATTTCAGCAAGAACTGCCATCTTCTTGGGCTTGCGTGCCTCGAACAGTTCTTCAACACGGGGAAGACCCTGGGTGATATCGTCACCTGCAACACCGCCGGTATGGAAGGTACGCATGGTAAGCTGGGTACCGGGTTCACCGATGGACTGTGCAGCGATAACGCCGACTGCTTCGCCTGCGTTGACAGGCTGACCGATTGCGAGGTTGATGCCGTAGCACTTTGCGCAGACGCCGGTGCGTGCCTCACAGCTGAGAACGCTGCGGATGAGAACCTTGTCTATGCCGTGTGCTTCAAGAACATCTGCATCCTCGGGCATAAGCATATGGTCGGTATCGAAGATAACCTCGCCGGTCTTCTCATCAACGATGGGAACTGCGGGGAATCTGCCGTGGATGCTGGTGCCGAAGGGCTGAACAAGCTGGCCCTTGTCGTAGATAGCGGTTGCCCATACGCCTTCGGTGGTGCCGCAGTCGGGCTCACGGATGATGACATCCTGGCAGACATCAACCATTCGGCGGGTGAGGTAACCGGAGTCAGCGGTACGAAGTGCGGTATCGGCCAGACCCTTTCGTGCGCCTCGGGAGGAGATGAAGTACTCCAGAACGCTAAGGCCTTCACGGAAGTTTGCCTTGATGGGGATTTCGATGGTCTTACCGGAGGTGTTAGCCATAAGGCCACGCATACCGGCAAGCTGACGAATCTGATTCATGGAGCCACGAGCACCGGAGTTTGCCATCATGTAGATGGGGTTGTAGGTGTCGAGGCAGTTCTGCAGAGCGGCGGTAACATCCTTGGTGGTCTTTTCCCACTCGGAAACAACCAGGCGGTAGCGCTCGTCATCGGTGATGAAGCCGCGCTTGAACTGACGCTCAATTGCGATGACCTTGTCCTCGGTCTCATTGATGAGGGTCTTCTTTGCTTCGGGGACGGTCATATCGGCGATGGAGATGGTGATTGCACCCCTGGTGGAGTACTTGTAGCCCATTGCCTTGATGCTGTCGAGAACCTCTGCGGAAATGGTGAAGCCGTGCTTCTTGATGCAGCGGTCAATGATGTTGCCCAGCTGCTTCTTGCCGACCGGAAAGCCGATTTCGTGGTCGAATGCGTGCTCGGGGTCGTTGCGGTCAACATAGCCGAGGTCCTGAGGAATGTTTTCGTTGAAGATAATGCGGCCGACGGTGCTTTCGATGACCTTGGTCTTCTCTACGCCGTCAAATACCTTGCTTACGCGGACAAGGATAGGTGCATGCAGGCCAACCTCGCCGTGGCTGTAAGCCATAATTGCTTCGTTGGGGTCACGGTAGCTGAGTACAGGTCTGTACTTGGGCAGTGCCTTACCCTCTGCCTGTGCCTTTTCTTCTGCTGCAACAAAGTCATCGCCGTCAACGATATCGCCTCTCATGAGGTCGGTATCGCCTGCGTCGGTAACATAGACATACTCTGCGCCCTTCTCTGCCTTGCCGATGCGCTTCATGGTCAGGTAGTAGGAACCGAGAATCATATCCTGGGTAGGAACGGTTACGGGGTGGCCGTCCTGAGGACGAAGCAGGTTGTTTGCGGAAAGCATGAGGATACGGGCTTCAGCCTGTGCCTCTGCGGACAGAGGTACATGGATTGCCATCTGGTCGCCGTCGAAGTCTGCGTTGTATGCGGTACATACCAGAGGATGCAGCTTCAGTGCGCGGCCTTCAACAAGGATAGGCTCGAATGCCTGGATACCGAGGCGGTGAAGCGTAGGTGCACGGTTGAGCAGTACGGGATGTTCCTTGATGACAACCTCGAGTGCGTCCCAAACTTCGGTGCGCTGCTTGTCGACCATCTTCTTTGCGGACTTGATGTTGTTTGCAACACCGTCCTCAACCAGCTTCTTCATTACGAAGGGGCGGAACAGCTCGATAGCCATTTCCTTGGGAACGCCGCACTGGTAAATCTTGAGGTCGGGGCCGACAACGATAACGGAACGGCCGGAGTAGTCAACACGCTTGCCGAGCAGGTTCTGACGGAAGCGGCCCTGCTTACCCTTGAGCATATCGGACAGGGACTTGAGAGCGCGGGAGTTTGCGCCTGTTACGGGGCGGCCTCTTCTGCCGTTATCGATAAGTGCGTCAACAGCTTCCTGAAGCATACGCTTCTCATTGCGGGCAATGTTGTCGGGAGCGTTGAGCTGGATGAGTCTCTTCAGACGGTTGTTGCGGTTGATGACTCTGCGGTACAGGTCATTGAGGTCGGAGGTA
>JAZULF010000091.1:0-3182 GCA_045643645.1 Oscillospiraceae bacterium | reverse complement strand
GCAGAACTTCTCGTTCAGCAGCAGGAATTCGAAAACACCGGGGGTGTACAGCGGCTGAAGATACAGCTCAATGTTGACCTTGGGTATGATGACCTGCACAAGCAGACCAATCTCCGTAAGCTCGTGCAGCATTGCGCGGGCCTTTTCCTTGTCCATGCCTGCGCGCTTTGCAATGCCGCTGAGAGTGTTAATCTTCATTGCACCCTTAATTTGCATAAGCAGCTCAATCTGCTCGTCGGTCATCCACTTTTCAAACACCTTGTACTCTGCACAGTCAGGTGTGATTTTGTAGTGGCCGTCGCCTATCTTTTCGCATAGCTTAATCAGGTTTTGCCTTGCTTCCATGTAAATTTCCTCCCGTTTTATTTTAGTCTTTCCGAAGCCTTTCAGGCTCAGGGCAGATAATAGACATCTGCTCTGTACTATGTATACATTTATATCACAATGTCAAAACTATGGCAATATTTTTTGGGACAGTGCGGCGGAATAGTTGACATTATTATAACAATGTATATAATACATATTATGAAAAGTGTATAAAACAATTTTACAGGAGGTTTATATGAGCACAGAAAAAAGATTTTTGCCGGAGTATGATGTAGTAGTCGTCGGCGCAGGTATGGGCGGACTGACTGCTGCTGCAAGACTCGCAAAAGCCGGCAAGAAGGTGCTTTTGCTTGAAAAGCACAACATGACAGGTGGCTACGCAACCAGCTTCGTACGCGGACGCTATGAGTTTGAGGTAAGTCTTCACGAGGCCTGCGAATTCGGCGACGGCAAGGACGGCTGCGGCTACGGTCCCTGCAGAGCAATGTTCGACGATTTGGGAATCGATATGGAATGGGTCAAGGTACCCGATGCATACAGAGTAATTCTCTCCGACCAGAACATTGACTTCACAATGCCCTTCGGCATTGAAAACTGCATTGAAGCAATCGAAAAGCTCGAAAAGGGCAACGGCAAGAAGGTACGCAACTACTTCAAGCTGTTCGAGGAAATCAACGATGCACTTGAGTACATAGGCTCCTGCGGCAAGGAAGGCCCCGAGCCCAAGGTTATGGCCACTAAGTATTCCTCCTTCCTGCGCACCGCAGCATACGAGGTTGACGAGGTCAATAAGTCCTTCAAGTTCGGTCCCAAGACCAACGAGGTCCTCAATGCTTACTACGGCTACATCAGCCGCCACCTGAGCGAGGCAAGCTTCACCGTTTGGGCACAGATGATTTATATGTACCTGCGTGACGGCGCACACATCCCCACCAAGACCTCTCACGAGATTGCAACCTCTCTCGAGGGCGCATTCCGTCGCTTCGGCGGTCAGGTTGAGACCAATGTCAAGGTCGCTGAGTACATTCTCGAGGACGGCCGCTGCGTCGGCGTAAAGACCGAGGACGGCACAGAAATCAGAGCAAAGTTCGTCATCTCCAACGGCAACCCCACCAAGGCACTTGCCGCAATGATGGACAAGGAGCAGGTACCCGAGAAGGCACTCAAGCTCGCAAGCGCAAGAAAGATGCTCGCAACTCCCTTTGTTGTATATCTCGGCCTCGATGCACTGCCTCAGGAAATGGGTATTGAAAGCTACGAATACTTCGTCGGCGAGAATATGGACACCGAGCGCATCTTCAACACCACCAACAACTGGGTATGCCACCACAGAGTATCCGCAACCTGCCCCGATGTTGCAATTCCCGGCTTCTCAGGTCCCGACCGCTGCCAGATTAACCTGACCAGTATGTACAGCCCCGATGCAATGAACAAGTCTGACCTCTCCAAGTACGACTATCTGCCCGAGAACGAGCGCTTCGCAAACTGCATGATAGACGCATTCGAGGAGTTCACCGGCGCAAAAATCCGCGACCACATCGAAGAGATTGCAATTGCAACTCCCGCAACCTTCACCCGCTATGCCGAGGCATTCCGCGGCAACATCTACGGCTATTCCTGCACTGCGATTGACGGTGCTGTAACCAGAACCATCAATCAGGAGCAGGAGAGATATATTCCCGGCCTCGACTTCGTAGGCAGCGCAGGCTTCCGCGCACATGGCTACTCCAGCGTTATCACCAACGGCTACCAGGTCGCAGGTGTTGTGCTGGCAAAACTGGGAGGTGCAAAATAATGGCAAAGAAAGCAAAAGTTAAAGTCCGCGGCTTTGTAAAGGACCTCAAGGGCTGGTTCGGACTCATGAAGGCAAGAGAGGCATGGATTGACTCCGCAGAGATTAAGTTTGACCTCTCCGACCACGCAGCAGACCTCGCAAAGGAGCTGCATCCCGCAATCACCAAGGCAGTTATCGCATCCGTAAAGGACGAAACTCCCTCCACCAAGACCTTCACCTTCAAGGCAATCGAAGGCTACAAGCTGCCCTACTTCTACGCAGGTCAGCACATCAGCGTAAAGTTCTGCATCAACGGCAACTGGGTAACCCGCCCCTTCTCCGTATCCTCCGCACCGAGAGATACCGACGACGGCATCCTGCAGATTACCCTGCGCAAAAAGCCCGGCGGATATGTAACAAGCTGGGTATGGGATAATTGGAAGGAAGGCACCGAGGTCAAGTTTGACGGTGCATTCGGCGAGGGCTACTGGTCCTCCATCCGCGATACCAAGCACCTTGTCGGCATCGCAGGCGGCTCAGGTATAACCGCATTCCGCTCCATCGCAAGAGAAATGCTCGTTTCCCGCCGTCCCGAGAAGTTCACCATTCTCTACGGCTCAAGAAACGAAAACGATATCATCTTCTTTGACGAGCTCAATGAGCTTGCAAAGGAATCCGACGGCGCAATCGAGGTTTATAACATTCTCTCTGAGCCCGGCGAGGGCTGGCAGGGTGAAACCGGCTTCATCGGCGCTGAAATGATTAAGAAGCTCGTTCCCGATTGGGACAAGGTCAGCTACTTCGTCAGCGGTCCTCAGCCTATGTATGACTTCCTCGACGGCGAGTTTGCAAAGATGGGCATCCGCGAGAAGTTCATCCGCAAGGAAGAGTACGGTGAAACCGATGACATCACCCGTTCACCGCTCTATCCCGCAGGCAAGGAAAACGAAACCTTCAAGATTAAGGTTATCTTCGGCCTTGAGGAGCAGGTAATCGATGCAAAGGCAACCGATACTGTCGTTGTATCCCTTGAAAAAGCGGGCATCGCACCCGACACCCATTGCCGCAGCGGCGCTTGCGG
>JAZULF010000090.1:0-2963 GCA_045643645.1 Oscillospiraceae bacterium | reverse complement strand
GGATGGTTCTCGAGAATTTCGTTTGCCTTTACCATAAGCTCGCGCAGAACTGCCGCATTTTCGCAGCCGCTCGGGAGCAGGGGACCGATTTTTTCGCCGAGGTGGTCGTGGGGAGGAATGAGCTTGATGCCCTTGATATCCGCCTGAGCCTGAACGGCAATGTGACGGAAGGAGTGACCGAGATTGACGCTCATACCTGCCTTCTCGGCAAGAGCCTTGAACTCGGGGTCATTGAAAAGTGCGGTGACGATTTCGTCAGAAACATCGCCCTCGATTGAGCCTGCAGAGTGGGAGAGAATGCGCTTTTCCTCAAAGGGCATATCGCCCTGCTCATAGGTGACCATATTGCAGCGGTAAGCCACATCGCCTGCGTTGAGCTTGATGCCCGTTGCAGCAGCCTCGAGGGGAGCTCTGCCTGTGTAGTAGAGATTGGGGTCGCAGCCGAATATGGACAGAATTGCGGTATCACTGCCTGCGGGCAGACCGTGCGGCACATTGAGAACACTGCCGACCTCGCCCTTTGCGGCAAGCTCGTCAATGAACGGCTTCTTGGCGTACTGCAGAGGAGTCAGACCGCCAAGCTCGGGTACGGGATTATCTGCCATACCGTCGCCGATTACAAGAACATACTTCATAATTATTCACACCTTTTCTGATTTCTTGCGCCTATTATAATGTAAATTACCGCCTTTGAAAAGCAAAATATTGCATTTTTCGATTCTATGTGAGAAAATCAATCTCAGTAATATCGTTCGGAGGCAAAAATGAGCAAGCAGCAGATTAAAGTAAGCAAGAGAGATATAAATAATTTTATCAAATTCGCAAAGAAAAATCCCGTTGTTGCGGGCATAATCATTGTTCTGATTATAGGCGTACTCGCCTACGGCTATATCAAGCAGCAGCAAAATGCGGTTACCGTGCCTATGGACGGACTTTATGTGCATTACATTGACATCGGTCAGGGTGATGCCGAGCTTATTTGCTGCGACGGCGAGTATATGCTCATTGACGGCGGTGAGCCTGCAGCCTCCGATACGCTTGTCAGCTATCTTAAAAGCTACAGCATCGATAAGCTCGACTATGTCGTCTGCACTCACGCGCACTCCGACCATTGCGGCGGACTTGATGCCGTAGTAGAAAGCTTCGATGTAGACACCGTGTTCACCTCACCCTACACTGAAAACAGTGCCTCCTACCGCATATTCACCGAGGCGGTTGAGGATGCGGGTCTTATGCTTACCGTGCCCGAATACGGCGAAAGCTTTACACTCGGCGAGGCAAGCTTCCGTTTTGTCGGTCCTCTTGAGGACTACGAAAGCACCAACGATGACAGCCTTGTTATGCGCCTTGAGTACGGCGATACGAGCTTCCTGTTCACGGGCGATATGTCGCAGACGGCTGAGCACGACCTTCTTGATGACGGTGCAAAGCTCAGATGCGATGTGCTGAAGGTCGGTCATCACGGCTCATACAGCTCAAGCTGCTATCAGTTTTTGCGCGAGGTCAATCCCTCAATCGCGGTAATCTCCTGCGGTGAGGGCAACAGCTACGGTCATCCTCACGATGCCGCGCTTAAAAGGCTCAACGATGTCGGCGCAACTATCTACCGCACCGACCTTGAGGGCAGTATTGTAATCTTCAGCGACGGTATGAAGGTCGAGAGGAAGGCTGCATGACAAAGAGCAAAAGCTTCCGAAAAGCAATCCTTGCCGCAATCGGAGTTTATACAATATGGGGCTTCAGCTTTATGGCATCAAAGGTCGGGCAGGAGATTGCAACGCCCTTTGTGCTGCTTGCATACCGCTTTGACCTTGCGGCACTGCTGCTTAGTATTCCCATCGTTCTCGGCAAGGTCAAGGTAAGCCTTAAGGGTAAAAACATTCTTCCGCTGCTTGTGCTCGGTATGATGGAGCCATGCATTTACTTCATCGGCGAGCAGTACGGACTGCGCCTTACAAACTCCGCGTTTTCGGGCGTTATGATTGCAATCATTCCCATCGTCACGCTTATTATGGCGGCGGTGTTTCTCAAGGACAGACCGAGTAAGCTGCAGTGGCTTTTCAGTATTCTGTCCATCGCGGGCATAATCGTAATCACGCTTGCGGAAAACAGCGGCGGCGAGGTAAGCCTTTTAGGCTTTGTATGCCTGCTTGTCGCAGTGCTTTCGGGCTCTGCCTACGGCGTTATAAGCCGCGGCATTTCCGATGAGTTTTCCGTGTTTGAGCGCAGCTACATTATGCAGCTTATGGGCGCTGCGTTTTTCACCGTGCTTGCCTTAATCGAGAAAAGGTCAGACCTTGCGGGACTTGTTATGCCGCTTGCGGATAAGAGCTTCCTGCTTGCGGTGCTGTACCTCGCGGTAGGCGCTACGGTGCTTGGCTACACGCTGTTTAACTACGCGGTTACAAACGCGCCGATAGCAAACACGATTGTTTTCTGCAATCTCACAACGGTGCTTTCGGTTGTTGCGGGAACACTGCTGCTGAAAGAAAGCTTCTCTGCAATATCCGTTGCGGCAATGGCAGTTGTGCTTATCGGCATATGGGGCGTTCAGCGCTTCAGCCCCGAGCAAAAAGACGAATAGAAAATCAAAATCACCCGTCGTATCGGACGGGTGATTTTGTCATATAAGCTATCAGCCGAGGTATTCGGAAAGCGGCTTAACCTCACAGCCCTTGCCTGCGTAGTAAGCGAGCATTTCATCGATTTTCTTCAAATCATAGCTTGTGATGCAGTCCGATATCACATGCACCTGGTAACCTGCCTTTTTCATATTAAAACAGGTGGACTTCACGCAAGCACGATGGTCTCTCTTCCGGCATTGACCAGCTCCGCAAGTTCGATTGCTTCGTTCCCGCTTTTTCACGATATTATCCCTTGTGATCAAAGCCATTTCAAGCTCCCTTGGAGTCCATTATACCGAAGCGAATCGTTCTGATAACAGACAGAACCACAATTAATAC
>JAZULF010000089.1:0-5956 GCA_045643645.1 Oscillospiraceae bacterium | reverse complement strand
TGCCGCAATGGCAGAGCTGAAGGACAAGCTCGTTGCAAACGGCAATGTGCTTGAGGGCTGCAGAATGAAGCTTGCCTCACGCGAGACCGCAACTGAGCAGCTCAACGAAAAGGTCAACAGACTTAGCGTTGACTGCCGCAGTATGGATGCAAGAATTCATATGCTCTCCGAGATGGAAAAAGAATTCGAGGGCTTCTCCAAGGCGGTTAAAACCGTAATGCGCGAGTCAAAGCGCGGCACTCTGCGCGGTGTTCACGGCCCCGTTGCAAATCTCGTTAAAGCAGATAACGAATGTGCACTCGCCATTGAAACGGCGCTCGGCGCTGCAATGCAGAATATAGTAATCGACACTCAGAATGACGGCCGCAGCGCGATTGAAATGCTCAAGCGCACGGATTCTGGCCGTGCAACCTTCCTGCCGATTGATACAATAAGCGGCCATATCATGAAGGATGCTCCCGTACACGACCCCGGCTTTGTGGGAGTTGCGTATGACCTCGTTCAGTTTGATAAGAAATACGACGGCATATTCGCAAGCCTGCTCGGCAGAACAGTAGTAGCGGAAACCCTTGCCGATGCGGTCAGAATGTCCAAGGCAAACGGCAACAGACTTCGCATAGTCAGCCTTGACGGACAGCTTATAAACGCAGGCGGCTCAATGACGGGCGGCAGCGCTGCAAAGGGCACGGGTATTCTTTCCCGCGCAAACGAGCTTGAGGAGCTCAAAAAGCGCAGAATAAAGCTTGAAACCGAGTTTAACAACGCAAGCTCCGAGCTTGACAGAGCAAGAAATGCACTCTCAGGTTTGCGCTATGAGCTTGATATGGCTCTTGAGGACCAGGCTGAGCTCAAGCGTGCGGCAGCATCGAATGAAGCCGAAAAGCGCGCAACCGAGCTTGCCATCGGTCAGCTCAATGCTCTGCTTGAGGCACTGTCGGGCGACAGCGATGTACGCCGCAGAGCCATTGAGGCGGCAGAGGATAACCGCCGCAGCATAGAGCAGCAGCTTGAAAAGGTTCACGAAAAGCGTGCCGCAATCCTTGCAAAGGCAGAGGAAAAGCGCGCCGAGATAAATGATATTAACAACAAGCGCCTTGAGCTTGAGGGCAGACGCACAAAGGCTGATAAGGATGCGCAGGAGCGCAACCGCGAGCTGCTTGAGCTTGAAAGAAGCTGCGCACGCATAGAGCAGAAGAAGCTTGCCGCCGATATGGAGGAAAAGCAGATTCTCGATAAGCTGTGGGAAAACTACGAGCTTTCGTTCACCGCAGCGCAGGATATCCGTCAGCCGGTTGAAAATCTGCAGAAGGAAACCCGCGGTATCAACGACCTGCGCCGTCAGATTTCCGCCCTCGGCACACCGAATATAGGTGCAATCGAGGAATACGAGCGAGTCAGCACAAGATATGAGTTCCTTACAGGTCAGCGCGACGATGTTGAGAAGGCAAAGAAGGAGCTTCTGGGTATAATAAACGATGTAACCAGCGAGATGCAGGAGGTGTTCCTGCGCGAGTTCAAGCTCATCGATGAAAACTTCCGAACAACCTTCCTGGAGCTCTTCGGCGGCGGCAAGGCATCGCTTATCCTTGAGGACGAGGAAAATCCGCTTGAATGCGGCATCGAAATCAAGGTTCAGCCTCCCGGAAAGGCAGTATCTAATATCAGCCTGCTGTCCGGTGGTGAAAAGGCATTCGTTGCAATTGCGCTGTACTTTGCAATTCTCAAGGTCCGTCCCACTCCATTCTGCGTAATGGACGAGATTGAGGCTGCACTTGACGAGGCAAATGTTATCCGCTATGCAGACTATATGCGTCTTATGTGCGATAAGACTCAGTTTATCGTCATCACCCACCGTCGCGGCACGATGGAGGAGGCAGACCACCTGTACGGTGTAACGATGCAGGAAAAGGGTGTTTCCAAGGTAATAGAGCTTGACCTCGAGCAGGCACAGCGCTCTATCGAAACAAACTGATAGGAGAAGACAATGGGCTTTTTTGATAAGATGTTTTCGGGACTCAGCAAGACCCGAAAGAATATCGAAGACCTCGAGGAGGTTTTCGTAAACTACGATATTGATGACATTGACTTCTATAATGAGCTTGAGGATATGCTCATCATGGCAGATGTCGGCGGTGAAACCACAGCTAAGATTCTGTATGATTACAAGCACATCCTGCTCCGTCAGCGCATCAATAAGGGCGTAGACGCAAAGGCAGCGTTTGTAAACTATATGAAGTCCATGCTCGGTGAAATGGACAGCAGCCTGAAGCTTGAATCCAAGCCGTCTGTCATTCTCATGGTAGGCGTCAACGGTGTCGGCAAGACCACCACAATCGGCAAGCTTGCCGCAAGACTCAAGGCGGAAGAAAAGAAGGTCCTTCTGTGCGCAGGCGATACCTTCCGTGCAGCAGCCGCAGAGCAGCTCGGCATATGGGCAGAGCGCTCAGGCTCGGATATAGTCCGTCACGAAGAGGGCGGCGACCCCGCATCTGTTGTTTATGACGGCATTTGCGCGGCAAAGGCACGCGGTGTTGACACTGTCATCATCGATACCGCAGGCAGACTGCATAACAAGGCAAACCTTATGAACGAGCTGAACAAGATTACCCGCGTCATCAAGCGCGAGCTTCCCGATGCGGATATGGAAACTCTTATGGTGCTCGATGCAACAACGGGTCAGAACGGACTGATTCAGGCAAAGCAGTTCCTCGAAACCGCAGGCATTACGGGTATTGTGCTCACAAAGCTTGACGGCACGGCAAAGGGCGGCATAGTGTTCGCAATTGCACAGGAGCTCGGTCTTCCCGTTAAGTATGTCGGCGTAGGTGAGGGCATGGATGACCTGATTCCCTTCAACCCTGATGAATTTGTGGAGGCACTGTTCAAGTGAGATTGATACTTGCAAGCAACAACGAAAAAAAGCTGAAGGAATTGAAGGAAATTCTTTCAGATATGGATATTGAGCTTTACTCGCAGCGCGAGGCAGGCTGCGACTTCGAGGTTGACGAAACGGGTTCGACCTTCGATGAAAACGCCTATCTCAAGGCGGTAGCCGTGGTAATGGCAACAGGCGAGGCGAGCATCGCAGATGACTCGGGCCTTATGGTTGAGGCGCTCAACGGCGAGCCTGGAGTATATTCGGCACGCTACGCCCCCGGAGGTCACGAGGCAAGCGACAAGGATAAGTACGAATACCTTCTGTTCAAGCTCAGAAATGAGGAAAACAGAAAAGCAAAATTCGTCAGCAGCATCTGCTGCATTTTCCCCGACGGCGGAATTCTCCGTGCGGTAGGTGAATGTCACGGTGAGATACTGCGTGAGCCGATAGGCGAGGGCGGCTTCGGCTATGACCCCGTATTTATGCCGGACGGCTATGACAAGAGCATGGCGGAGCTCGGCACAGAGGTTAAAAACAAGATTTCACATAGGGCAAATGCGCTCAGAGAATTTAAGGAGAAACTGAGGGAATATCATGGCACTTTCTAGTAAGCAGAGAGCACAGCTGCGTGGGCTGGCAATGAACGAGGATACAATCATTCAGATAGGTAAGGGCGGAATCACCGAAAACACCGTTACCACCGTTAAGGACGCACTCAAGGCAAGAGAGCTTATCAAGGGCAGAGTTCTTGAGAACAGCCTGCTTTCCGCACGCGAGGCAGCCGATGCACTCAGTGAGGCATGCGGTGCAGAAACCGTTCAGACCATAGGCAGCAAGTTCGTGCTGTATAAGCGCAACGCAAAAGAGCCTAAAATAGCTCTTGTAAACGATAAGAAAAAATGAGAATAGTTATTTACGGCGGCAGCTTTAATCCGCCGCATTGCGGTCATGTTGAGGCGGCACTGACCGTACAGAAGCAGTTAAAGCCCGACAAGCTGCTCATAATCCCCGCAAGCATACCGCCGCACAAGGCGCTTGCAAAGCAGAGTCCCAGCTCGCAGGAGCGACTTCTGCTTACCAAGCTTGCGTTCGAAGAGATACCAGAGGCGGAGGTCACGGATATTGAAATTCTGCGCGAGGGCAAGAGCTACTCGTCAGCAACACTTGAGCAGCTGATGGATATCTATCCCGATGCGGAATTCACCTTTGCTATGGGAACGGATATGTTCGTGAGCTTTGAGGAGTGGTACCGCTTCCGTTTCCTGCTTGAGAATATGACCCTTGCGGTGTTTGTGCGCAATGAGGGCGAGGAAGCGGAGATACAGAGCTTTGCGGAGTATCTAAAAAAAGAGTACGATGCAAAGATTGTAATGCTCAGACACGAGCCTAAGGCAATGAGTTCAACGGATATCCGCGAGCTTTTAAGCCGCAGAATGGGCGCATCGTACCTGCCTGAAAAGGTTTACGAGCGAATAATCGCCGCAGGCGACTACGGTGCAAAGCCCGAGCTGTACTGGCTCAGAGAAAAATCCTATGCCTATCTCAAACCAAATCGCATTGCCCATGTGGCAGGCTGCGAAAGCGAGGCGGTCAAGCTCGCCATCAGATGGGGAGAGGACCCTGAAAATGCAGCAGAAGCTGCAATTTTACACGATATTACAAAGAAACTTTTACTTTCCGAACAATTGATGTTGTGCGCTAAGTATGGTATAATCAACGACATTGCCGAGGAGCAGAATGTAAAGCTTTTGCACGCAAAAACAGGCGCTGCACTTGCTAAGGATTTGTTCAACATACGCGATGAGGTGTATGAGGCAATAAGATGGCATACCACGGGTAAGCCCGATATGACTCTTCTTGAAAAGATAATATATATGGCCGATTACATAGAGCCTAACCGCGACTTTGAGGGAGTAGACGAGCTTCGCGAGCTTGCGTACGAGGACCTCGATGCTGCGATGGCACTCGGCCTTGAGATGAGTCTTGAGGATATAAGAAGCTACGGCACAGAGCCTTATATCACATCGGTGCAGGCCTATGAATGGTACAGACCGTATAGAGAAAAATAGATAGACTTCTTAATAAACAGAAGGGATGAAGATAGACATGCAGCTATTTGGCAGCAAGAAAAAGAGCAGACACTCAAGCGGTAAAAGCGCTGAGGTCAGAGAAAGAACAGTAAAAGAAGCTTCATACGAAGAAGAAATATTCGAGGTTGATTCCCGCAAAGCAGCCCCCGGCAGCAAGGCGGAAGAAATCGTTGCCGAGCGCAAGAAAAAGGGCAAAAAGAAAAAGGCAGGCAAGGTAATTCTTATCATACTGCTTGTACTTGCAATTCTTGCAGGTGCGGCTTATGTAATAATGGAGTATTTCATTGACCCGCCCGAGGGCAATCAGGAGGGTATCAACGGCGCTCCGACTAATACAGATTCAAACAGAAAGCCCGGCGTATATACCTTCCTCGTAGCAGGTACCGACCAGATAAGCGATAATACCGACACCATTATGGTCGGAAGCTTCGATACCGTTAACGGAAAGCTGAATATTGTCAGCATTCCCAGAGATACCCTGGCCAACATCCAGCACGAGGTAAAGAAGGCAAATGCGGCATATCATTATGCGCATTACTACAAGGATATCGAAGGCACCTCCTACTACGGCTGTGACCCCGTTCAGAGCATGAGACAGGAGCTCGTAAAGAGCATGCTCGGCTTCGATGTAGATAACTTTGTGCTTGTTAACCTTGATGCCTGCGAGCAGGTTGTCGATGCCATCGGCGGCGTTGAGTTTGATGTTCCCCTGGATATGAACTACGACTCCAACAAGCAGGACCTTCACATCCATATCAACAAGGGTCTGCAGACTCTTAGCGGTGAGCAGTTTGTTCAGGTAATGCGCTTCAGAAGTGCATACAGCGGCGGCGACCTTGACCGTATAGAGATGCAGCACAAGCTCCTCAAGGCACTTGCAGACCAGACCCTCACAGTCGGTAATATTCCCAATATATCCAATATTGCACAGATTATTTTCGACAATATGGAAACTGACCTCAGCACCGAAAACATCATCTACTTTATG
>JAZULF010000088.1:0-1602 GCA_045643645.1 Oscillospiraceae bacterium | reverse complement strand
GGAGAAATATCTCTGAATGTGTATGCAAGTCCGAATGTTTCGTACTTGCCCGAAATATCTGTACGAACAACATAAGCGCACTTGTTGGATATGTTCAGGTCCATATTTCTGCCGACAAGCCGTGTTCCGTTTATATCTGCCGAAACGGCTGAACAGCCGCCGCCCCAATTGTCATTATTTTCGGCAAAATAGTCGTTAACAAAATCATAATCAAGTGAGGTGTAGGTTCCCACCTCATAAAAATAATCATCAATTCTACGCACTTCAAACGGCTTTTTGCCGCACGCGCTCAGTGTTCCGACCAGCAGAACAACCATCAGGAAAGCACAGATAGCTCTCTTAATATTCTTATTTCGTGATTTTTCCATATATCGTTCCCTCAGCTTTGCAATGTTGTCTTTTTGTCCTTGCTTCTTATATCAGCCCTGTGTCAGTTATCAGCATATAGCTTTGCGTTGACTATGATCCTCATAATAATGCTGATCGGTACAACGCAAAATGATAAGCGGCTACTGAAAAAATGCTTTTGCAAAAAGCCCCGCAGGTTATTCTGCAGGGCTATACGATTAATCCAAAGGCTTCATTGTCGGGAACAGAATTACATCGCGGATGGAATTCATACCCGTAAGAAGCATTACGCAGCGGTCAATACCGATGCCGAGGCCGCCCGTGGGAGGCATACCGTACTCAAGTGCGTTGATGAAGTCATCGTCCATCATACCCGCCTCGTCGTCGCCCTTTGCGCGAAGCTCAACCTGCTTCATAAAGCGCTGCTTCTGGTCGATGGGGTCATTGAGCTCGGAGAATGCATTGCCCATCTCGCTGTGGCAGATGAAGAGCTCGAAGCGCTCGGTGAGTCTGGGGTCTGCGGGGCTGCGCTTTGCAAGAGGAGATACATCAACGGGGTGCATGGTGATAAAGGTCGGCTGAATGAGCTTCTCCTCTACCTTCTGGTCAAAGCACTCGTACAGTGCGTGGCCCCATGTTGCCTCTACCTTTTCCATATCAACGCCTGCAGCCTTTGCTGCTGCAACCGCCTCTGCATCGTCGGTGATTTCCATAAAGTCAACGCCGACATACTTCTTGACAGCCTCAGCCATAGTCAGGCGCTCCCAGCCGGGAGTGAGGTCAATCTTCTCGCCCTGCCACTCGCACTCGTAGGTGCCGAGGATATCCATTGCCGCGCCGGACAGAAGGTCCTCAAACAGGTCCATCATATCGTTGAAGTCCGCATAGGACTGGTAAAGCTCAACAGTGGTGAACTCGGGGTTATGCTTGGTATCCATACCCTCGTTGCGGAAGATACGGCCAATCTCGTAAACGCGCTCAATGCCGCCTACGATGAGGCGCTTGAGGTTGAGCTCGGTTGCGATACGCAGGAACATATCAATATCGAGGGTATTGTGATGAGTGATGAAGGGGCGTGCGGTTGCACCGCCGGAGATGGTGTTGAGAACGGGGGTCTCAACCTCCATGTAGCCGCGTCCGTCAAGGAAGGAGCGGACATAGCTGATGAACTTTGAACGGATTTCAAAGTTGCGGCGGCTTTCGTCGCTCATAATAAGGTCAACATAGCGCTGACGGTACTTCAGCTCGGTGCTG
>JAZULF010000087.1:0-21206 GCA_045643645.1 Oscillospiraceae bacterium | reverse complement strand
TGAACCAGACGGAAAACGGCGTTAAACACAGCAGAAGCACAAAGCCCATGCTGCCTGACACTATTACGATAATCAGGCTCGCAATTACAGTTATCCTGCTTATACTCGCATATAAGGTTAATGCGTCGCAGCTTATATCAATTCTGATGCTTGTTGCTGCATTGCTCACGGGTCTTTCGGATATTGCTATGACTGCGGTAAATGCAATCATTAAAAAGGACTATTTCAATAATGCCTGCTTAATCCTGATTGCCGCAGTTTCCGCTTTCTGTGTCGGCTGCTATATTGAGGCGATAGTTTTTGCAGTTGTATTTGAGCTTTGCGGAGTTATTGAATACTATGCAATCAAGCTGACCCGAAATTCCGCTGCATCTCGTATACCGGAAAATGATGATAATTTCAAGCAGATTAAAACTGCACTTAACCGACCTGAAAGCCTTGAAAACTCTTACAAAAACAAAGTTCAGCCCGTCATATCACTTGTTGTAAAGGTTGCTTTTGCAATTGCCGTACTTTATGCAGTATTGCTTCCGCAAATCAGCAATATGACATATGTAATGTCAATCAGAAGGGGAGCGATGCTCATTGCCGCAGTCGTACCCGCTTCAATCTTCGCTTCACTGCCGCTATGCAGCGCATATGGGCTTTGTTATTCAGCGCTTTACGGTGTGTTTACCAATAAAGCAGAGGTTTTAGAGCGCGCTGCAGGCGTGAAATCCGTTGTTTTTGATAAGTCATATGTAATTACCGACGGCGTACCCAAGATTTCGGCAATTATTTCTCCTTTTTTGGATAAAAACAGCTTCCTGCAATCAGCTGCTTACACTGCATACAAGTCAGAGCAGCGAATTGCCGCTCCTATTTTAAGTGCCTTCAACGGCACCATTCAGCCCGAGTTTATCAAGGATTTCAATGATATTCCCGGCAGCGGTATGGAAATCACAATAGGCGGCAGGTCTATGCTTTTAGGCACCCTTGACCTTCTTGAATCAAGAGGCATTGTGCTTGACGAAAAAAATATCCGCAGCGGGTATGTACTGTATCTTATTATCGCAGGTAACTACGCAGGCTGCATTATATTCAAGGAAAATATAAATCCTTATGCCGCAAAAACGGTTTCAGACCTGAGTGAAATTGGCGTAAAAAGCTATTTAGTAGCTGAAGACGGCAGGGAAGTAAGCGAGAAAACAGCAAATTTGCTTGGAATTACCGAGTATTACCCCTGCTGCGATACAGTCAAGAAACTGTCAGCGGTTAAGGAAATCAAAGAAAACGCTTCCGAAACCGACAGAGTTATGTATGTCAGCTCCGAGCATATCGAATACCATACCGATGCCGACATTGATGTAAATGTCGGCGGCACGGGTGATACGGAGGATATGCAGATGAGCAACATCGGCATATTCGGCTTACCCGTAGCCTTAGCTGCTGCAAAAAAGGTCAGACAGATTTCAGCGGAAAACCTGCTTTTATCCGCAGCCGTTAAGCTGATTCTGATAGTGCTTGCCTTAACCGGCAATGCAACACTTTGGTTTATTGCCTTAGTTGATGCAGCCGCTGGAATTTTCGGAATACTGAATATTTCCAGTATCGCAAAAGAAGAAACGGCTGAAAACGAATAAAATAAGACCGCATTGATTATTCAATGCGGTCATTTTTTATTCAGGCTTAAAACTACTTAGCGGATTTGCTTCAGCTGCAACTCTTAGCTCGGTATTATCAATGTGAGTATAAATCTGCGTTGTGTTGAGATTGTCGTGTCCGAGAAGCTCCTGCAGCGTTCTGACATCAACTCCGTTTTGGAGCATAAGTGTAGCCGCAGTGTGACGCAGCTTATGAGATGAGTACTTTTCGGCGTCCAAACCTGCTCTTTTCAGCGAGTTTTTAACCATACTGTGTACCGCTTCACGGCTCATTCTTGTGCGTCTGTTTGACAAAAACAGTGCATTACGGTCAATCGCAGCAATATTTTTCCTGATTTCAAGATAGTTATTTATTGCCTCAGCGCATGCTTCATTAATATAAATTATGCGTTCTTTACTGCCTTTACCGAATACTCTGATGTGGTCAACGCGTATATCCTGAATGTTCAAGCCGACAATTTCCGAAATACGCAGACCGCAGTTGAGGAAAATACAGAGAATGCAGTAATCGCGCTCTTTATTCTTGCCGTCAACAGAGGAGAGGAGGGACTGCGCCTCAGGCAAAGTCAGATAGCGGGGAAGAGTCTTGGGAATCTTAGGCACATCAAGGTCCTGCAGGGGATTTGTATCAATAAGCTTGGCTTTTACGGTTAAATACTTATAGAAGCTGCGCAAAGTGGAAACCTTACGCGCTCGTGTTGACGCCTTGGTGCCGTATTCGGATTCGCGGCTGCGCTGATTCTTAACCTTATCACGAGTCAGAAAAGAGAGATACTCATAAGCCTCGGTAACTGTAACCGACTTTACAAAGTCAAGGTCAATATCGGCAATAGATACCTCATCAAGCTCAGTATTGCGAGGAACAACACCTCGGAGAATTTTAAGGAATCTGAAAAATGTTCTTAAATCAAGATAGTATTCGTCAACGGTTTTACGCGAATGTCCCTTGATGGTCTCATGATAAGTCAGAAAGCCTTTGATTATTTCAGGTGCTTCGGTTCTGTAATCCATAATTTGCTCCAATCGGCTAATTATTTATGAAACCATTATAACAGGGAAGCTATTTTGCTGTCTATTGGCAAATTGACCAATAATTAAACAAAATAAAGATTTTGTTTAATTTGGGGGAGTTAAAAAATGAAAATACAGGGTAATTAGCGTTTTAATAGCTATGACCCTGTATTTTTACGATTATTCTTCAGTTAGCGGTATTGCGCTGCCAATATCGAAGATTTCTTTATCCGTAAGATAAATTGGCTTGATTTTTCTTGCACTCAGGAATTCTTCAATTCTATTTTTAATAGCTGCATCATTTATCAATCCGGTAAACGCTATTTCATCTGCATTTATTTTGAATGATGCTCCGCCTATAAAACCGTATTCAAATCCATCCAGTACAACGAATGGCTTATCAATCAGTAATACATTCATTGCATTTTGCTGCGCTGCTTGAGCAATCATTTTATCAGAAGTAATTATAGATTGTTCATCCACAACACATACTGAGCATTTTGTGTAGCCCTGATTTACCGGAATCTTTGTATTTACATTGAGTTGCTCAATTACGCACTTATCTGCTGTTTGGGGATTGTATATCAGCTTATCGTTTACTATGCAGAAATTAAGCCTTGCATCATATGGATAATCTATATCCGCTGCATCCGACACAAATTTTATGCTATAACCAAGCGCGTCAACTTTGTTAGTAAATTCACATTCTCGCAGATATTCAGATAATACGATACTATTCTCATCGATATGTACCGCTGCTAAATCAGTATGTCCCGACAGTCTTTCATCAACACACGGATTATCATCGAGCCAAATCGGTATTAAATCGTGCTGAATTAATGCGTTTTCAAGCGAATTTCGGTACTTTTTGCCCAATATTATGTGCCGTACTTCCCTTTTCGGCAAATGCGGCATATTGATTATTCTAATCATATCAGCCCAATGTTGCTTTAATAGCTTCTCTGATATCCTTAACAGAAATCAGCTCAAGACCCTCGGGTTTTCTGATATCGTCCTTAATGTGAGCAGGTATAACGCAGCGCTTAAAACCGAGTCTTGCAATCTCTGACAGACGCATATTAAGATTACTGACGCTTCTGATTTCACCCGAAAGACCAACCTCGCCGACAGCGGCTAAATCTCTGCCCAACGGCAGGTCTCTGAAGCTGCTTGCAATTGCGAGTGTTGTTGCAAGGTCTGCGGCAGGCTCGTCTAATTCAAGACCGCCGATTACATTTATATATGCATCGCAGCCCGAAACTGCCATGCCGCCGCGCTTTTCAAGCACAGCAATAAGCAGAGTTGCTCTGTTATAATCAATGCCGTTTGAGCTTCTGCGGCCTGCGTTATATGTTGCAGGTGCCACCAGTGCCTGAATTTCAGCCAGAATTGGCCTTGAGCCCTCGATTACGCATGTTACACAAGTGCCCGGCGCATTATCGGGTCTGCCTGAGAGCAGAATTTCAGACGGGTTTTTGAGCTCCTTCAAGCCCGTATCTACCATTTCAAACACACCGATTTCGTTTGTTGAGCCAAAACGGTTTTTGCCTGCACGGAGAATTCTGAAGGATGTGCTGCGCTCACCTTCAAAATACAACACACAATCGACCATATGCTCAAGTACCTTGGGGCCAGCGATACTTCCCTCTTTATTGATATGACCGATAACAAAGGTGGTGAAGCCCTTTTCCTTGGTCATACGCATTATTGACATTGTACACTCGCGCACCTGGCTTACGCTGCCGGGCGCTGAGCTTACATCCTGGTCAAACATGGTCTGAATGGAGTCGATGATAACAATATCGGGAGAAAGCCCGTCAATTGTCTCCATAACCTCGGTAAGACCGGTTTCAGCAAGAACATATATCTGTCCTTTGTCTACATTAAGGCGCTGAGCGCGCATTTTGAGTTGTCTTTCGCTCTCTTCACCGGTGACATACAGAATCTTCTGCTCACCCTCAACAAGACCGCAGAGCTGCAGCAAAAGTGTTGATTTGCCAATACCCGGAGCGCCGCCGACAAGCACAAGCGAGCCTCGTACGGCACCGCCGCCGAGTACTCTGTCAAGCTCGCCTATACCCGTTGAGAAACGGATTTCAGCCTCGGTATCGAGCTCGGATATAAGCTTGGGTGCCTTAGTATAGGATTTTGCAGACTTTGACGCACTTTTCCCCTTTGCATCGAGCTTGACCTCAACCAAGCTGTCCCATGCACCGCAGGCAGTGCATTTTCCGCTCCATTTAACTGTCTCATTGCCGCATTCCGAGCAGCAGAAAACTGTCTTTTGTTTCATAGTTAACTCCTAAGCCGAAGCTGTATTATTCATATACTGTATGTACGATGCCGTAAGCACAGCGGCAATTTTGGTCTGATATGTATCATCCGCAAGCTGCTTGACCTCATCGGGGTTAGACATAAAGCCGCATTCCACGAGAATAGACGGGCATTTTGCGCTTGATGTTAGCAGTAATTCCTTTGGTGCGGGTCGTGCTACGCGTCTGTTTGACGGGTCAACCTGAGAAACCATATTATTCTGAGTGATAAGGCCAAATTCTTTACTGCCCTCAACCTCAGAATACATCACTTCCGCACCGCTTACAAGCTCTCCCGGGAATTTATTCTGATGAATGCTTATCAGCACTGCGTTTTCCGCAGAATTAGCAATTTCCGCTCTTTCAACAAGGTTATTATGCTCGCTGTAAGCCTTTCCTTCCGAATTATCGGTATCGCTATCCCGCGTCAAAACGGTATTAATTCCGAAAAACTGCGCTATTGCGTCAGCCTTAAGGGCTATAGCGAGGTTAATATCGCTTTCCTTTATACCCGAGTCTGATATTGCACCGCCGTCAATACCGCCATGCCCCGCGTCAATAACAAGCGTTGATTTATAAACTGAATTCATAGCATTTTTTGTATCGGGGCCGGTAAAAATTATTAATACAATAAGTGCTGCAACAACAAGCAGCAGCAACATAAAAATCTTTAAAAATCTTCTGAAATCAATTGCTATAAACAAAAAATCACCCCATTAACAAGCTATGTTCATGGGGTGATTATTATATCATTCAGCTATGAATTTTTCAAGGCGGTCAAGGCCTTTTTTGATGTTCTCCATAGATGCTGCGTAAGACCAGCGTACAAAGTTTTTAATGCCGAAGCCTGAGCAAGGAACAACTGCAACAAGTGCCTTTTCAAGCAGCGCAACAGCAAAATCATCATCGTTTTCAATGAGCTTGCCGCCGAGAGTCTTGCCGATAAGTCCCTCAATGTTCATCATGACATAGAATGCACCGTTGGGATTAATGCAGCTTACGCCGGGAATCTCATTGATTCTCTTTACGATGTAGTCCCTGCGCTCTGCAAAAGCCTGACGCATAACCTCAATGCTCTCCTGAGGACCGTTGATTGCTTCAATAGCGCCCCACTGGCTGAAGGTTGCAGGTGCGCCGGTGGAATGACTGAGGAAGTTGGACATTATCTTTGCAATCTGCTTGTTTGCAGCGCAGTAGCCGATACGCCAACCGGTCATTGCGTAAGACTTGGAAACACCGTTAACAAGAAGTGTGCGCTCCTTAACATCTTCACCGAGGCTTGCGATGCTTGTGAACTCAAGACCATCATAAATGAGCTTGTAGTAAATCTCGTCGGCAAGGATATACAGGTCGTGCTTAATACAAACCG
The DNA here is from genome assembly GCA_045643645.1 of Oscillospiraceae bacterium. Classification (GTDB taxonomy): domain Bacteria; phylum Bacillota; class Clostridia; order Oscillospirales; family Oscillospiraceae; genus F23-B02. Next base: position 14,871 of record JAZULF010000087.1, on the reverse strand, counting down.
CTGCAAGAGCCTCAAGCTCTTCCTTGGTGTAAATCATACCCGTAGGATTGGACGGGTTATTGAGCATAACGCACTTGGTCTTGTCAGTAATAGCTGCCTCAAGCTGCTCTGCAGTGATTTTGAAGTTCTGCTCCTCACCTGCTGTTACTATTACGGGAACGCCACCGGTCATCTTGACCATTTCATAGTAGCTTACCCAGAACGGAGCGGGAATGATTATCTCATCACCGGGATTGGTAATTGCTGCGAGAGCAACATAAACAATGTGCTTTGCGCCGCTGCCTACGATAATCTGAGTATAGTCATAGTCAAGGCCGCAATCTCTCTTGAGCTGCTCGGCAATTGCCTTGCGCAGAGGAATGATTCCAGCTGCGGGAGTATATTTTGTCTTACCTTCGTTTATTGCTGCAATTGCTGCCTTGCTGATATTTTCGGGTGTCATAAAATCAGGCTCGCCGGTGCCGAAGCCGACTACATCAAGTCCGTCAGCCTTCATCTGCTTTGCCATACTGTCTACTGCGAGTGTTGTTGAAGCGCGCACTGCCGCTGCTACTGATGATACAGGTTTCATATATTTCTCCATTCAACTTTGATAATATAATTATACCACTTGTTAATATCATTGCAATATTCAGAATCAACAAATAATAATGCAGTTGCAAGCAAATAATTATTCAAGCTGAAAAAGCAGGGCGATGCCCTGCTTTTCTTATAACAGAATGCATATCAATGTTCCTCGGCCCTCATTAACAATTCGTTGCAGGGTTTCCTGAAGCTTTGCTCTTGCATTTGTTGGAAGATTATTCAGTCTGTCCGCAATTCCCTCTTCCGCAATATCATATAAGGGTCTTCCGAATATATTGGATTCCCACAGCTTACTCATATCGCCCTCATAGCCCTGCAAAAGGAATCCGATAATCTCATCTGATGCATTATTGCCGCCTATTGTCGGGCTTACCTCAGTCTCAATTCCGGTCATAAGCATATGTATGGCAGGCGCTTTTGCCTTAAGCTTTACGGCGTATTTGCCTCCCTGCTTAACTATCTGCGGCTCTTCAAGCTCAAGCTCCTCGGCAGACGGCATAACAACTCCGTAGCCCTTTGTTCTTACATCATCAAGAGCCGATTTTATATGCTCATAGTCACGCTTTACGGCACTCATATCCCTCAGCAGAGCAATCAGCTCGCCGTCATTTTTAATCTCAAGTCCCGTTTCCTCGCTGATAAGCTTATAGTAGAGCAATTTGGGCATATCAATCTTTATATTAATTACCCCGCTGCCCATATCCGAATTGCTAATATTCGCCGCATCAACAATATCCGATTCCATTAGCTGATTAAGCATCTTTTCTACATCGCAGACCCTTGACAAATCAGTTGAAGCTGCGGCAAGCTGCGCAAACAGTTCAGCTTTAATCGGAGTATCGTTATCAAGCGCCTCAACCCACGACGGAAGCCATATATCAAGCTCAGATATCGGAAATTCTCCGAGCACGGCACTCATAATGTCGGAAATATCATTCTCATCTAAACGCTGACAGTTAACGCACATGCTCGGTGCCGAATACTTTTCGCTCAATTCGTGCTTAAGCGCGGCCGCTTCATCTGATTCGGGATATGCACTGTTTATGAGTATTGCAAAAGGCTTACCTATCTGCTTGAGCTCATTTATAACTCTTTCCTCGGGCTCAATATAATCCTCCCGCGGTATATCACATATGCTGCCGTCGGTGGTTATTACAAGGCCTATTGTTGAGTGCTCTTTTATAACTTTATATGTACCCGATTCGGCTGCCTCTGTCATACTTACCTCATGGTCAAACCACGGCGTTGTCACCATTCTCTCGCTGCCGTCTTCAAATTGCCCGGCAGCCCCCTTGACCATATATCCCACGCAATCTACAAGTCGCACTGAAAAATGTACATCCTCGCTGAGGTTTATATCAATCGCATCCTCGGGTACAAATTTCGGCTCTGAGGTCATAATTGTCCTTCCCGAGCCGCTCTGAGGCAGCTCATCAATCGCTCGCTCCCGCACATAAATATCGTCAATGTTCGGTATAACGAGCTGCTCCATAAACCGCTTTATAAAGGTTGATTTTCCTGTACGCACAGGACCGACAACACCAAGCATTACCGAACCGTTCGTCCTTGTGGATATATCCTTATAAATATCAAGATTGGTCATAAAAAGTCCTCCGCAGTTTTTCTCGTTTGTACGAGTCTATGAACTGCGGAGGACAATTATTCTGATTTAGTAAAACTGTGCTGTCTGCTTATGCTTTTTAGAAACGCAAAAGCTAATTTCGGGATACTCTGCCGATAGCTTTTCGCAGATTAACGGTACGATGACATTCTCAGTGCAGAAATGGTCGGCATCTATAAGGTTTATGCCAAGCTCCTTTGCATCAAGAAAACCGTTGTATTTAATATCCGAGGTTACATAGGTATCGCAACCGAGCGCCTTTGCAAGAGCGATGCAGCCACCGCCCGAGCCTCCCATTACGGCAAGCTTTTTTACACGAAGACCAGCATCGTGATAGCGCAGACCGTTAACATTTAAAGCGCTCTTACACATTCCAAGAAAATCACCGAGTTGCATTGCTTCAGTAAGCGTTCCAACGCGTCCACAGCCGACTTCTTTTCCATCTGCATCAGCTCCGCACGGCTCTAAATATCCGCTTACAGCGCCTCCCAAGGCACTCATAAGCGCATCATTCACGCCACCCTCGGCAATATCAAGATTTGTGTGCATACAAATTGCCGCAATATCATTTTTTATAAGCTTGATTAGCTTTCTTCCTACCAGGTCTTCGTCAAGCACGCTTTTAAGCTCGTTAAATATTACGGGATGATGCGAAACAATAAGGCTTGCACCAAGCTCAATTGCTTCGTCAATGACTTCATCGGTTATGTCAAGAGCAACAAGGCATTTTGTTACTGTGCTTTTCTCACTGCCGACAAGAATTCCGACATTGTCAAAGTCCATTTTAAGCTCTACGGGAGCAAGCTTATTAAGATAATCAAATATATCCTTAACTGTTTTCATTGCTGCCTCCCCGCATTTCAATCAGTTCCTCGAGTACATTTTCAGTCAAACCCAGCCACGCATCAAGTCCGTCGCGCTTAGTTTTCTTAAGACCGTCGGCGGCTGCTGCAAAGCGCTTAATGTGTATATCAATAAGCTTATCAAAGCAGGGACTGTCCTTAATAAGCTCGTATCTTCCGGTGTATAGCTCAAAATCCTTGTATCTGCAATCGTTTCCCGGCTTTGCACAGATAATCTGATAGATAGTGCCGTTCTCATCTATGTGAGACTCTTTTGTTATGACAAATTCATTGTTCACAAGCCAGTATCTCAGAATTTCAGGCTTTGTTACCGGCTGAAGAATGAGCTTGATATCCGGCCGCGCGCACCACTCGGCGCGGTCGAGAATACCGGTTATCATATCGCCGCCCATACCTGCAACGATAATTGTATCAATTTTCTCATGCTCACAGCCTTCAAGACCGTCGCAAAGAATAAGCTCAACCGAATCCTCGCAATCAGCCTGCACAAGATTCTGCTTCGCTTTTCTGAGCGGTCCTTCATTTATATCTGTAGCAAAAATATTGCCGCTATATCCCCTCTTTGCAAGCATAACGGGAATATATGCATGATCGGTGCCGACATCTGCTACGCCGATGCCGTCCTCAACATATGAAGCTATCAGTTCAAGTCGGTTACTCATATTACTCCAAATAAGCCAAAAAGCCGGGGCTTCCGGCTTTTTAGCTTGATGATTAATTACAGAGCCATCAGGTATGCCTTGAGCTCAACAACGAACTCATCAGCGTCAACACCGTGTGCTGCACAAGCCTGCTCAAGACTCTCTGCAGTTGCAAGAGCGCAACCAAGGCAGTGCATACCAAGCTCCTGGAACTTAGGCATTGCTTCAGGGAAATCCTCAAGGATTTCGGAGATCATGCTCTCTCTGCTGAGATCCATAATTTTCAACATTTCCATTGTTTAATCTCCATTCAAATCGTATTGAAAAAAGAAAGGGACGTCGAGAGGACGTCCCACTCTATTCCTGTAGGTTTTATCCTCAGGCCTCTTCCTTCATCTTTGCAAAGCACTCGCTGCAGTATACAGGACGATCGGACTTGGGCTCAAAGGGAACCTTTGCCTCGCCGCCGCATGCTGCGCAAACTGCGGTGAAGAACTCACGGGGACCGCGAGCTGCGTTCTTGCGAGCGTCACGGCATGCCTTGCAGCGCTGGGGCTCGTTCTGGAAGCCGCGCTCTGCGTAGAATTCCTGCTCGCCTGCGGAGAACACGAACTCCTGACCACATTCCTTGCAAACTAAGGTCTTGTCTTCGTACATTTTGAATCCTCTCTTTTGAAAAACTTGCCTGTCGGCTTTTATGTGCGTCAGCTTCAGCTGATATCGCCTGATTTGAGAATCTGCGCAAGTTTGCGCCTTATCCTTTGTATTGCATTATCAATAGCTTTTTCGTCCTTACCCGTCATTTTTGCGATTTCCTTGTAGCTATAACCGCTGAGGTAATTCTGCAATACACTCTTTTCAAATTTTGATAACTTTTCCAAGAAGGACAAGTAAAACTCTTCTGTGTATTCTTTGTTCTCTCTTGCCAGAATCTGCTCTTCAGGTGAATACTGAAACATTTGGGCATATGCCAATAGTGGAGACTGGGATTCGTCCGAGAGTAAGGTGTCCAACGATACACCGGCATTCAAGGGAATGTGCTTTGCGCTCGCCGCGGACTTAACTGCTGTAAGAAGCCTGTTTTTAATACAAAGCTCTGCAAATGTTTTAAACGCTGTGTTATGCTCGGGATTATACTGCCTGATTGCCGAAAGCAATCCAAACATACCCTCCTGAATAAGGTCTTCACTGTCACCGCCAGCAAGAAACAGAGGTCTGGCGCAAACGCGCACAAGGCGCATATAGCGCTCAACAAGCGCTTCTTCAGCTACTCTGTCGCCTTCTACAGACAGCTTTTGTAAGACATTATCATCAAATTTAGCGTAATTTAACATAAAACTCTGAGTTTTTTATAAATTTTCTACTATATTATATAACAAAGATGTTGATTGTCAATAGAAAAAGCACAACTGTCAATAAAAATTCAGTAATTTAGTTGCTTAAAGTCCTATTTCCTGCTGACCGAGATACTCAATGCCGAGGTGCGTATATGCTTTCTTTGTTACGCAGCGTCCGCGCGGGGTTCTTGTAAGGAAGCCCTGCTGCAGAAGATACGGCTCATACACATCCTCAAGGGTTACAGCCTCTTCGTTTATTGTTGCCGCCAAGGTGTCCAGACCAACCGGACCTCCGCCGTAGAATTCGATTATGCTGCGGAGCATTTTGCGGTCAAGCGAGTCAAGGCCGAGCTTGTCAACCTCAAGGCGTGACAGTGCCATATCGGCTACCTCCTTGGTAATAACGCCGTCAGCTCTGACCTGTGCAAAATCTCGCACTCTGCGGAGCATTCTGTTCGCAATTCGGGGGGTTCCGCGTGAACGGGACGCTATCTCATACGCACCGTCGCGGTCAATCTCGATACCGAGAATATCCGAAGAGCGCTCTACAATCTTTCTGAGCTCGTCTGCGGTGTAGAGCTCGAGTCTGAGAGTAACACCGAATCTGTCGCGCAAGGGCGCTGTGAGCTGTCCTGAGCGAGTTGTAGCACCTATGAGCGTAAACTTAGGCAGCTCAAGGTGCAGAGAGTTTGCGGAAGGTCCCTTACCGAGGATAATATCAATAGCATAATCCTCCATCGCGGGGTACAGAATCTCCTCATACGCTCTGTTGAGTCTGTGAATTTCGTCAACGAAAAGAATATCACCCTCATTAAGATTGGTAAGCATCGCAACAAGGTCGCCAGGCTTTTCAATAGCAGGGCCTGAGGTTATGCGCATATTTACGCCCATCTCATTTGCAATAACAGATGCAAGCGTTGTTTTGCCAAGTCCCGGAGGGCCGTGCAGAAGGACATGGTCGAGCGGCTCATTGCGAAGTCGTGCAGCATCAATAAAGACGCTCAGATTGTCCTTGGCCTTTTCCTGACCGATATACTCAGTAATAGTTCTCGGACGAAGACTGCCCTCTCCCGCATCCTCGGGAAGCACTGATGAGCTTGTTACTATGGGCTGGTCTTCAAGGCCGTCTGAAAAGTTAATACTCATTAGCAGTCTCCTTACATAAGATTTTTAAGTGCGATTTTTACAATCTGCTCGGTTGACATACCGCTTATGTCCATTTTTCTGAGCACGCCGTTGATTTCGGGTACGGAGTAACCCAAAACCATAAGTGCGGCAATGGCATCATTTCTCGCATCACCGTCGGCAACGGAAATTACGGCAGGCATCTCGGTTGCAACTGTACTCGCTTCCTTACTGACCTTGTCCTTGAGTTCAAGGATAACTCTCTGCGCAATCTTCTTGCCTACGCCCTGAGCAACGGTAATTGCCTTTTCATCACCATTCATAATGGCAAGCGCAAGTGCCTCGGGTGTACTTGTGGACAGAATTGCCTGCGCAGCCTTGGGACCGATACCCGAAACCGTAAGCAGCATCTCAAAGCAGCGCTTTTCGCTCAAGGTAGCAAAGCCGTACAAATCAAAGCAATCCTCCTTGATATATTCGGATATATAGAGCTTTGATTTTTCCTTAATCTTAAGCTGAGAGAGAGTATTTGCGGTTGTATTGACCGCATAGCCTACTCCGCCGCAGTCGACAACCGCGAGATTTATATCAATATCGGTAATAATTCCTTCTAAATGGTAGAACATACCCCGTTATCTCCTTTATTACTGAGAAGTGAAGTTGAGCTTCTTGCGTGGCAGATTGCAAGTGCTACGGCATCCGCTGCATCATCGGGCTTAGGTGCGGCAGGAAGATTTAGAATCCTGCGAACCATATCAATTACTTGGTTTTTCTCCGCTCTTCCGTAGCCGACAACTGCCTGCTTTACCTGAAGCGGCGTGTACTCAAATACTTGAACACCTGCACGGTACGCCGCAAGCAGGATAACACCTCTTGCATGCGCAACAGATATGCCCGTAGTGATATTTGTGTTGAAAAACAGCTCCTCAATCGACATCACATCGGGATTGAAGGTGCTGATAAGCTCATTCATATCCTCAAATATTCTGTCAAGTCTGCTTGACAGCGAGGTATGGGCGGGAGTGCTGATTACTCCGCAGGTAACAAGCTTCATTTTATTCTTCTCGGCGTCAACAATGCTGAATCCGACGGTTGCAAGTCCCGGGTCAATGCCTAATATCCGCAAAAATATCACTTCCTATCAGTAAATTTTAACACATTATATAATTTATATCAACACAAAAAAGACCGCACCATCAGTGCGGTCTTTTTATTATATGTTATGCGCGGGGATGAGCTTTGTTGTAGACATCCTTAAGCTGCTTTTTAACGAGCTGGGAATAAATCTGGGTTGAAGAAATATCGGCATGGCCGAGCATCTCCTGGATTGAGTGCAGGTCAGCGCCATTTTCAAGCAGATGTGCTGCAAATGAATGGCGGAGAGTATGCGGAGTGATTGTCTTTTCGATGTTTGCCTTCTGCTGATAAGACTTTATTATCTTCCAGAAGCCCTGTCTTGACATTCTTTCACCGCTGACATTGACAAACAGTGCCTGCTCGCCGGGAAGGGCTATCATCTGAGGTCTTATGAACTCAATATATTCAGACAGTGCCTTGACAGCGGTTGCATACAGAGGAATGAATCTCTCCTTATCTCTGCTCATACATCTAATAACACCTGCGGAAATGTTAACATCGTTGATGTTGAGTGCGATAAGCTCGCTGACTCTTATACCCGTTGCGTAGAGAAGCTCGAGCATTGCTCTGTCGCGGTAACCCTTTGCATCTGTGCATGAGGGCTGCTCAAGAAGCAGCTCAACCTCTTTGCTGGTGAGAATCTGCGGAAGCTTCTGAGTTGCTTTATCGGGTACGAGCTTTGTTGCGGGACTTTCTTTGAGATAGCCTTCGGTTACAAGCAAAGAATAGAAGCACTTTACGGATGCAATTGCTCTGCTGACAGTTGCAACAGACTTTCCGTTGCCCTTTAGCCATCCTATGTAATCTGCAAGCTCGTCTTCGGTAACATTATCAAGAGTATCGTCAGTGTGAGTCTCAATATAATCGCTCAACTGTCTTATATCCCTTAAATATGAGCTGAGGGTATTCTGTGAACACTTTTTAACATCAGTCAGGTACTTATTAAATATTTCAAGACATTCTGAATTAAGCATTCATATGACCCCCTTTCTATAAAAAAGTATTTAAGTCGGAAATACCGATAATTGATAAAACTACAAAAGACAAAGCAAGCACCAAGGTTTTCACAAGCTCAGCCTTGAGCCTTCGTTCATTTTTGACCTTGCAAAACAGCTTCTTTGCCGAAATCAGCGAGCCGTTTGAAATAAGCGTGCTTATAAAAATCATAAAGCATAAAGCTATAAACGACTTTATAATAATTATCGCACTAAGCTCGGTATCCGGGATTATGGTAGCCAGGGACATCGGCAAAAACAGTCCCATTGCCCAATCAGCCAACGGAACAATTGCCGAACCTATTACAGAAAACGCGGATAACTGCATTATAAACAGAATAAAAACGCAACCGAAAATTCTGAAATCAAGATTAGCAATTATCGGAAAATCCTTCTCTACGGAAGAAAGCGATAAATTGCTTATTGCAAAAGTGAGTACTCCAAGCAAAAATGCAAGGTTTGTCAGGAGTAATTGACTATTTACCGTTCGACTTTGAATCGGTCTTTTGCTGAGCTTTTCTGATTTCATTCCGCCACCTCAACGCAAATAATAAGCATCGAGAATAACGGATAAATTTACATAATTAATCCGTATGGACAATATAATACAAATTCTCGATGTTATCAAGGCTTTTTGCTGAAATTGATGATTTTTGTTAATTATGTCGATATATTATGTCAACTATATTATGTTAACCAAGCTACTTTGATTCCGCAAAGCATTGTATATCAATACATACGCAACAACATTTCGTAAACAGGCTGTAATATCAGCACAATATATAGGTAATCACTCGTGTTTATGTAAACCCGAATACGCAATTACAATCAGTAGTGATAATTTTATGTTTTGTGTTTTTTGCGTAATTTTTTGTTACTTTTAGCTAAATTGATTTTACAACCTGCAAAACCGAACAATACCGATACGATGTACATCCTTAATATTTCAGCTTTATCAGTAATGCCAAAGTCAAGCAATACTGCAATAAGAAGTATAAACGTTGCATAAACCGCTCCGCTGATAATTCCGTTAAGAGTCCCCCCTCCCCTACCTGCAGCTTTTGATACAATCCCGCATATCATGCCGGCAAGTGCGTTTATGATAATTATTGCAATATCTATTCTCTGTTCCTTTAGCTTTCCCGCTTCGATAAGTGCCGCGGCAATAAACAGCATTACTATTGTTGCTGCAATTCCTATCAGCACCGCAGCGGCTATTCCCTTTGAACGCACCATTGGTGCTTTCTTACTGTTTTTAGATTGCAAAAAAATCCCCCCGAACAACAAGATGGTTTGTACATCTTATTAGTTCAGGGGGATTAAAATGCTAATTATTATTTCTTTTCCTTTGCCTTTGCTTCGGCTGCTTCTGCTCTGACATTGGTGCTGATTGCCCACTTCTTGAGCTGAACTCGAACTCTGTCCTCACCGGTCTCGATGGTGATGTTATCATCGGTAACATGAACAACAGTGCCCATTATTCCGCCGATAGTTACAACTTCATCGCCAACGGAGAGTGCCTTGCGCATCTCTTCAACCTTCTTCTGCTTTTTCTTCTCAGGTCTGATCATGAAGAGCCACATCAGAACAAAGAAGGCGAGAAGAATGAAAATCATGGAACCGGAGTTGCCGGCACCTGTAGTAGCTGTTAACAACATATTATTACTCCTTAAATAAATGAATTTTCATATTACAGAAATATTATACATATGCGCATAATTAATTTCAAGTATTTTATATTCTTGTATCTAACAATTTAGAGTATTTTCCACGGAACTGGGCGTAGCTGCCCTCATCAAGCGACTGGCGAATTCTTTCGGTCAGCTTATTGTAGAAATACAGATTGTGCATAACCGCAAAGCGCATTGCAAGCATTTCGTCTGCCTTGAACAGATGACGCAGATAAGCACGATTATATCTTCTGCAAACGGGGCAATCGCACTCGGGGTCGATGGGTCTGTCATCTCTCGAGTACTTTTCATTTTTAATGTTGATAATTCCGCTCCATGTAAACAGATGACCGTGTCTGCCGTTGCGCGCAGGCATTACGCAGTCAAAGAAATCAACGCCACGGTAAACACCTTCGATAATATTGCCCGGTGTGCCGACACCCATAAGGTAACGAGGCTTGTCCTTGGGCATATATTCCTCAACAGCCTCGATGGTGTCGTACATTTCTTGGTGGCTCTCCCCTACTGCCAATCCGCCGATTGCATAGCCGGGAAGGTCGAGGTCTGCTATTTTCTTCATATGCTCAATGCGCAAATCAGCAAAGGTTGCACCCTGATTTATGCCGAAGAGCATCTGTCCGGGATTAACCGCATCGTCCATACTGTTGTACTCGGCAAGCGCAGCCTTGCAGCGTGCAAGCCATCTGTATGTGCGCTCGCAGGATTTTTCGACATAGTCATGCGGTGAAGGAATTTTCACGCATTCATCAAATGCCATTGCGATGTCCGAGCCGAGATTTGCCTGAATACGCATGCTCTCCTCGGGTCCCATAAAGATGTGTCTGCCGTCAATATGGGAATTAAACTTAACGCCCTCTTCGGTTATCTTTCTAAGGCTTGCAAGTGAAAAAATCTGAAATCCGCCGCTGTCGGTAAGGATAGGTCCGTCCCATGTCATAAACTTATGGAGTCCGCCCATCTCTTTTACAAGCTCATCGCCTGGTCTGAGATGCAGATGATATGTGTTTGAAAGCTCAACCTGGCAACCGATATTTTTAAGGTCCGCCGCTGAAAGTGCGCCCTTAATTGCAGCCGCAGTACCGACATTCATAAACACCGGAGTCTGCACTGTTCCATGCGGTGTTTCAAACTCGCCGCGTCTTGCGTGGCCTTCCTGTTTTTTTAATGTGTACATATATTTCCTGCCTTATTCAATAAACATCGCATCTCCGAATGAGAAGAAACGGTACTTTTCTTTAACAGCCGTATTGTATGCATTAAGCACATTTTCCCTGCCCGCAAGTGCGGAAACAAGCATAATAAGCGTGCTTTCGGGAAGATGGAAATTCGTAATAAGTGCATCAATGCACTTGAATGTATAACCGGGATAAATGAAAATGTTTGTCCAGCCGGAGGTTGCCTGAAGAACACCGTCGGCGCTTGTGAAGCTTTCGAGCGTTCTGCACGAGGTAGTACCCACGGCAACAATTCTGCCGCCCGCTGCCTTTGTTTCGTTTACCGTCTTAGCCGTTTCATCGGAAACAATGCAGAATTCCGAGTGCATATCGTGTTCCTCGATATTTTCAGCCTTTACGGGTCGGAAGGTGCCGAGTCCTACATGGAGCGTAACAAAGCATATCTTTACGCCCATTGCCTCAATCTCAGCAAGAAGCTCCTTTGTAAAGTGCAGACCTGCCGTCGGGGCTGCTGCACTGCCTAATTCCTTGGAATATACGGTCTGATAGCGCTCCGAGTCCTGAAGCTCTTCCTTTATATACGGAGGCAGAGGCATTTTTCCGAGTCTTTCAAGCACCTCGAGGAAGATTCCCTCGTACTCAAACTTAACAATTCTGTTGCCGCCGTCGGTAACGCTCTGCACAGTTGCTTTAAGCTCACCGTCGCCGAAAATGATTTCCTGACCCGGCTTTGTCTTTCTTCCGGGTCTGCTCAGGCACTCCCAACAGTTGTCACCGAGGTCCTTGAGAAGAACAAGCTCGACAGCGCCGCCCGTCGGTCTCGCTCCGATAAGTCTTGCGGGCAAAACGCGCGAATCATTGAGCACCAGACAGTCGCCGGGCTTGAGATACTTCTTTATATCATAAAAATGACCATGCTCAAGCTCGCCTGTTACTTTGTTCAAATGCAGAAGCCTTGAGGTATCTCTTTTTTCAAGAGGAGTCTGTGCAATAAGCTCCTCGGGTAGATAAAAGTTAAAATCCGATTTATTCATCCTAAGTATGCTCCGCTAAAGTAAAAATCAATAATGTCCTCACAGCTGACATCATTTTTAAGCGCCATTCCGTATGCGCCCCACTGGCTCATACCGCAATTATGGCCCCATCCCTTGCCTTCAAACACCCAGATTTTTTCCTTCTGTTCGTTTTCATAGCTGCTGACCTTATAATTCAAGCTGTTCATTCCGATTACTCTGAAGCAATCCTCACCGTAAAGTGTAACCGTTTTTCCCTCGGAATCCTTAAAATCCAATTGAACTACATTTCCAAGCTCTGACCTGGTTACATAGACAACCGCAATATCCTTGAGCTGATAGTCACTTGTTGAAAGTCTGTAAAGCAGGTTATCGGAAGTAAGCTCACTTTTCCAGGTTTTATTATAGAAATCGATGTTTTTCTCGTTGTTATCCTTTACGCCCTGAAGATAAGCGCGCTTTTGTGAGAAAACATTTGCACTGCTATCTGTAGCACCGCCGTCAGAGGACATATAATAGACCTTGCAAACCGAGCCTCTGTAACGGACATATTTATCCGCAGTTGCCGCAGCGGCATCATTTGTGTTCACAGTTGTTCCTGTTATACCTCTGTAAACCTGACTGTATGTATCGTTTCTTACATCAAACCCGCGGAAATAGTAAGAATTTATATTGTTGATTGCATAGGTGCGGGCGCAGGCACCCTGCGCTTTCAATGCCTCCTGCGGCCAATCACCGTGCATTTCATAGGGCAGCACACCCTTTACATAGTCCTCAAGCCCTACATAATTGACAACGGTAATTCCGCCGCCATTGCGTGAAAACTGAAAATCACCGTAATACGCATTGCCGGCGAACCATGTTTCAGCCTTATATGATTTCGAAGAAGGTCTTACCGCAAGACTTGAGCCCTCACCGTTATCAAACATAAACTGAAGCTCTGAGGTACCCGACTGAGCAGCGAGTATTGAGTATGAGCTGCCAGTGTAGGGCATAGCATTCATCTTTCGTTTTTTAATTGCCTCGTTCGTCTTGTTCTCATCGGCATAAGCACCGACAAGCACGCGGTATTCGCCGTTGATATATCCCGGGAAACCTCCCCACAGCTTTTTAGCATATGCTTTTGCCGAGTCAAAATCAGAGAATTTCTTGTTCAGAATCATATGCCACGGACCGACAACCATACCGTCTGTTGTTGTAAATCCAAAGTCACCGCGCATAGTCAGCTCGGTTACTGAGGTACTGCCAAGCTCGCGGAACTTTCTTGAGTAGTCAAAGTATCCGAAGCGATAGCCCTTTCCCGTCTTGTTTACAAGAGAGGCTTCCGATACTGCGGCTGAGCCCGAGTATAAGCCGACCTTAATCACATCAACGGTGACGGGAAGGTCAAAATACACCGGTGACGGAGCAGACTTTTCTGCAGCAAATGCCATAGGCACCGAAGTAATGGCAATTGCGCAGGTCAGCATAGACACTATTAACTTTTTGAGTCTTTTTGACATAAAACCTGTTCCTTGTACTGAATTCGCAGTTTATCATTATAATACGAAAATGCAGTAATTTCAACAGATTATCGGTAATACTACTCCTTACAAATGAATATATTATTGCCAGCGGATAATGATAGGAGGCAATTTATGTTCAAAACACCAATATTCAAAGGCTCCTGCACGGCAGTAATTACGCCATTCGATGAATACGGCATTAATTACGTCAAAATGAAAGAGCTTATAGATTTTCAGTATGACAACGGCACTGCTGCACTTGTTGTATGCGGAACAACCGGTGAAAACGCAACAATGAGCAGCTATGAGCACGAGGCTCTTATTGAATTTGCCTGCCGCTACAATGACGGCAGAATGAAAATCATTGCAGGTGTCGGCAGTAACGATACGCAAAAGGCTTCAGGCTTTGCAAAATGCGCTCTTCGTTGTGGTGCCGACGGTATACTGATGGTTACGCCTTACTATAATAAAACAACGCAAAAGGGTCTGGTTGAGCATTTTACATATGTTGCCGACAGAATTGACCTGCCGATGATTGTATACAATGTGCCGAGCAGAACAAGCATTGGTGTAAAGCTCGAAACCTATAAGAAGTTATCCTCACATCCTAATATCAACGGAGTCAAGGAAGCATCGGGTGATTTCAGCTTATTTGCACAGACAAGAGCGGAATGCGGCGATGACCTGTATATATGGAGCGGCAACGACGATAACACCGTGCCGATGATGGCGCTCGGTGCGTTAGGCGTAATTTCAGTTGCATCAAATATTGTTCCCGGCGCAGTTGCTAAGCTATGCGAGCTATGTCTTAACGGCGACTTTGACGGCGCTCAGAAGCTTTACTTCAAATACTCCCGGCTATTTGCCGACTTGTTTATAGAAACTAACCCTATCCCCGTAAAAACAGCGCTTAAGCTTATGGCAATGGATAACGGTAAGCTTCGTCTGCCGCTGACGGAAATCTCAGATACAAACGAGCAAAAGCTTATTGAAACATTGAGCAGCTGTGGAATTAAAGTAAAGCAATAAAAAACGGACACATTTGGGCGGTGCACCATAGTGATTTACAGCCTTGAAAGTATCTGCTTCCCGCAAAGCTTCGTTAAAAAGCCTCGGAATACATATCAAGTATTCCTGCGTTTTTTGCCTCGCCTTGCAGAAAACATTTAGCTTTCAAGGTGCT
>JAZULF010000086.1:0-2582 GCA_045643645.1 Oscillospiraceae bacterium | reverse complement strand
CTCGGTGCGCTTGAACTCGAGGTCCTTGATGTGGCACATGCCGTCCTTGCCGGGAGCAAGCTCGATGAATGCGCCGATGGGGATGATGCGGACTACCTTGCCGTAGTACAGAGCGCCGACCTCAGGCTCGAAAACGATGTTTTCGATGGTGGTGCGTGCTGCGCGGCATGCCTCGATATCCTCGGAGGCAATGAAGATGCTGCCGTCGTCGTCGATGTCAATCTTGCAGCCGGTGTCAGCGGTAATCTTCTGGATGACCTTGCCGCCGGAGCCGATAACCTCGCGAATCTTGTCGGGGTTAATCTTCATCTGAATCATCTTGGGAGCGGTCTTTGCAAGCTCCTTGCGAGGCTCGGGAATTGCCTGGAGCATAATCTCGTCAAGAATCTGGAAGCGTGCTTCGCGGGTAATCTGGAATGCTTCCTTGACTATCTCGTGCTTAAGACCGTCGTTCTTGAGGTCCATCTGGATTGCGGTGATACCGTTCTTGGTGCCTGCAACCTTGAAGTCCATCTCGCCGTGGAAGTCCTCAACACCCTGAATATCGATGAAGGTGGTGAAGTCGTCGCCGTCCTGAATCAGACCGCAGGAGATACCTGCAACGGGAGCCTTGATGGGAACACCTGCGTCCATGAGTGCGAGGGTGGTGCCGCAGATGGAGCCCTGGGAGGTGGAGCCGTTGGAGGAGAGAATTTCGGAAACTACACGGATGGTGTAGGGGAAGTCCTCAACATCGGGGATAACGCTCTCGAGTGCCTTCTCAACGAGTGCGCCGTGGCCGTATTCGCGACGGCCGGTGCTGCGGCTGGCACGAGCCTCACCTGTGGAGTAGGAGGGCATATTGTAATGATGCATGAAGCGCTTCTCTTCCTCTTCCCAGATGGTGTCGAGCTTCTGGGACATAGACAGAGTTGCGAGAGTTGCGATGGAAAGAACCTGAGTCTGACCACGGGTGAACAGTGCGGAGCCGTGGACATTGGGAATGACCTGAACCTCGGAGCCGAGAGGACGGATTTCGTTCATTGCACGACCGTCAACGCGCTTGCCGGCGAGCAGCCACTTCTTAACGACCTTCTTCTGCAGCTTGTACAGAATCTCGTCCATGAACTGCATCATGTCGGGGTGCTCCTCGGAGTACTTCTCCTCCATGGCGGTAACCCAATCGTTTACGCGTGCCTCGCGAACATTCTTGTCGTCGGTATCCATGCAGTATTCCATGCCCTCGAACTCGTTCTCAACGAGCTTTGCGAACAGCTCTTCGTCGAAGGAAGCGTGCTCGTACTCGAACTTGGGCTTGCCGATTTCCTCGACCATCTTGTCGATGAGGTCGAGAACGGGCTGCAGATGCTCGTGAGCCTGAACGATACCCTCGTACATGACCTCGTCGGGAACCTGGTCTGCCTCGGACTCAATCATGACTATCTTCTTGTGGGTTGCTGCGATGGTGGTAATCATGCGGTTGGTCTTGCGCTCTTCCTCAGTGGGATTGAAGAGGTACTTCTCGCCGTCCCAGCCGAGAACGATGCCTGCGATAGGACCGTTGAAGGGAACATCGGAGATGGAAACTGCTGCGGATGCGCCAATCATTGCGGTAATCTCGGGGCTGCAGTCGCGGTCAACGGAGAGAACCTCGCATGCGATGACAACATCGTTGCGCAGGTCGGAGGGGAACAGAGGACGCATGGGGCGGTCAATCAGGCGGGAAGCCAGAACTGCGGGCAGGCTGGGCTTGCCCTCGCGGCGCATGAAGGAACCGGGGATGCGGCCTACTGCGTAGAGCTTTTCATTGAAGTCAACTGCGAGAGGGAAGTAATCGATGCCGTCCTTGGGGCGTGCGGATGCGGTGCAGGTAACGAGAACGGTGGTTTCGCCGTAGGTTACGAGAACTGCAGCATTGCACAGCTCTGCCATCTTGCCGACTTCCATCTTGAGGGGACGGCCTTCGTAATCGATTTCAAACTTTCTGTAGTTGGGGAACTGCTTTTTGTTGATAATCATTTGTTTTCTCCTTATTTATTTTCTGTGTCGGAGCATAGCACTTGAAAATACGCACGGCATACGCATTTTCAAATACTAAGCAACCGACACCTTTTAGATTCGGTTAGACGCCGGTGGTGTTCGCTTTTGCTGATGCCCGACCTGTGAGTGCCTGCCGGAGCTGAGTCTGTACATCAACCTACCGGTCTGAGTAAGTGTGCGTAAGGCTCCCCTCAAGGGGAGCTGTCAGCAAAGCTGACTGAAGGGTGGTAACGCACCACCCTTTCGCCCCTTAGGGGCACCTTCCCTCAAGGGAAGGCTTTGCATTGTACCGATAGGTTGATGGCGGCGGGAGCCGCTTCTTATCCGGTTATACGCAAGCCATAGTCGCTACTGCGGTGGCACGACCGTTTTCTGCCGACACAGTCTGTGCCGATGGGTTGATGGCCTGACTTAACTCTACAACGCACTCACCGGTCGAGCCTCGGTAGTAACGATTAGCAGAAGCCTAAAAACGAACGAGAATGTGCCTCACGACACAAAAAGGGAGACAATATTAAATTGTCTCCCTTAAAATAACGTTCATACCCTTCAGAAAATCCTGA
>JAZULF010000085.1:0-4738 GCA_045643645.1 Oscillospiraceae bacterium | reverse complement strand
ATTACTACGAGGTACGCGCGGTCAAGACCGTAAACGGCACCGATTGGACAGGCAGCTATTCCGTACCCGTCAGCATAACCCGCTGATTACTAAACAAACAAAAATCCCCACCGGTTACCCGGTGGGGATTTATTTTATATCTTAACTAAGCTTAACAGGCATATCCGAATTGACAAGGATTTGAGAGCATAGTATAATCGAGAAAATAGCAATTTTTTAACAAACTTGCTTTGGAGGCTCGTCCTATGAAAAAATTCGTATCAATCCTTCTTGTCATCTGCTGCGTTGCGGCACTTTTCTCCACCGCTGCTTTAGCGGCAGAGCCCGTAGGCGACATCGTTATTGAGTTCCGCACAAATGTTTCGGGTAAGACCGCGCAGGACTATGACAAGTACATTTCCGTCAAATCCGGCAATGTTTATCTCAACCCCGCATACTTCCAGATTAATGACTGCGTGGGCAATATCTGCACAGGCAAAATGCAGGCAGGCCGCACCTATGACCTCACCTGCGTATTCTATGCAGACTCCGGCTTTGAGTTCGGCAGCGATTTCTCCGCAAAGAGCGTTCAGTTTGTCTGCCCCTCGGGCTGCAAGGTTTACAGCTGTCAGGCAGCGCAGGGCGCTGACGGCACAGTGCTGTGCGTATCCGCGCAGATTCGCGTTGATGGCAGCCTTCTGCAGCGCATTTCAGGCGGACTTGCCGACCGTGTCAGCAAACTTCGCGCCTGGAGTCCGTACTGATTTGAGGGTATGAAAAATTCCGGTAATACATCAGGTATTACCGGAATTTTTTTATGTCTTTACTCTCCCTTTTCCTCAATGAGGGGCAGGAATTCCTTGTACTTGGTTTCGTATGCGCAGGTATAATCGGCGCAGGTGGAGAATTTCTCAACCGCCTTGGCGGATTTGTCGATGGGCTGAAGCGTACCAGCACCTGCTATGCAGCCGCCGGGACATGCCATACCCTCGAGCAGATAGCCGTCGTACTTGCCTGCCTTTGCCATGAGCAAGAGCTTGCGGCACTCGTCAAGACCGGTTGCCTTTGCAACCTTAATCTCGCGGTCGGGGTCCATTGACTTGATTGCGTTGACAACCGCCTGGGCAACGCCGCCGGAAACAGCGAACATTCTCGCATCGGCGCCGGACTGCTGCATGGGCTGTGCCTCGTCCATGGGGATGCACTCCTTGTCGATGCCCTTTGCGGCAAACATACCGAGTACCTCCTCAAAGGTGAGGACAAAGTCAACATCACTGCGCACTGTTCTGCGGCTTGCCTCGAGCTTCTTTGCGTCGCAGGGACCTACGAAAACGACCTTGCAGCCGGGGTGCTGCTTTTTGACGAAGCGTGCGGTGAGTACCATAGGAGTCATTGCAACGGAGATATTCTCCTTCATCTCGGGGAACATCTTCTTAACAAGGTCTGACCATGACGGGCAGCAGGAGGTAACCATGAAGGCGTGCTTTGCGGGGACCTCCTCAAGGAAATCGGCAGCCTCCTCGATTACGCACAGGTCTGCGCCGATTGCGGCCTCGTATACGCCTGCAAAGCCGAGACGCTTGAAGATTGCGTTCATCTTCTCGGGGATTGCATCGGGACCCCACTGACCGACAAATGCGGGAGCGAGAACGGCGTAAACGGGAGTTTCGCTCTTGATTGCCATGATGGTCTGGAAAATCTGGGACTTATCGGAGATTGCACCGAAGGGGCAGTTTACAAGACACTGACCGCAGGAGGTGCACTTGGAATAATCGATGCTTGCTCTGCCGTGGTCGTCAGAGCCGATTGCGTTGACGCCGCAGGCCTTTTTGCAGGGACGCTGCTGACGGATGATTGCGTTGAACGAGCAAACGGAAACGCACTTTCCGCAGCGGATGCACATATCGGGGTTGACATATGCCTGACCCTTGACGCGGGAGATTGCATTTCTCGGGCAGATGGATTCGCAGGGGCGCTCAAGGCAGCCCTGGCATCGGTCGGTTACGACAACAAGGTTGTCAGGACACTTGTTGCACGCAAATTTGATTACATTGATAAGAGGCGGCTCATAGTACTTCTCGGCAATGACGGATTCCTCAACACCGTCGCGGATGTTGTTGTAAACACCGAGCTCACGGGTGGGAAGACCCATTGCAAGACGCAGTCTTTCACCGATAACGGCTCTCTCGTAGAGAGTGCTGCCCTTGTAGCTGCCGGCATCATCCGGGTCGCCCGGACGGATTTTGTAGGTTAACTGCTCAAGGGCCTCGGCATAGTTGCCGCCCTCATAGGCAAGTCGGGCAATTTCGGTGAAAACCTCGTGTCTGATTTGTGTCTTACCTGTTTCCATTCCTCGCATAACGGAAACACCTCCTGAAGCAACAATTTCTGCAAACTGCGTGCAGGGCAAAACACATTATACAAGCCTGAATTTATTTGTCAAGACGCTGACAAAATTTTGTCAGAAATTAAATCTGAAATTTAACAATAATAATAAAGGCACACAAAATTTTACATTTTGTGTGCCTTGAATCTGTTTTTATTTGTCAATTGTCAGATGAGTCCCTGTACTCCTTGAGAATGTCCTCAACCTTGTCGTCAAGCTGAGGCTTGTATTCGGGAGCCTGAATGGTAGGCTCGGGGGTAGCTTCCGCCTTGCCTGCATCGATTACGGTTTCGGTTTCGGTCTCGGTTTCCTCAGCCTCGACCTCCTCGGCCTCAGGCTCGGTAATCTCGGGCACGGCCTCGGGCTTTTCCACGGGCTCCTGCATATTGCAGATTATCATGCAGGCCTCCATTATAAGCATACCCGCGGTGCCTGCCATAATAAGCTGCAGACCGAAGCTGCGGCTGTCGGCAAGGGATACGATGCACATAAATGCTGCGAGAATGGCGGAATAGATTGCGCGGTAGGGCTTTGCACTGCCGTAGGGGTAGCCTGCCGTGAAGTAGAGTGCGATGATTACCGCGCAGACGGTGAGCACCTCAATGCAGTAAGCCCACACGGTCGGATTTGATGCGCTGACCTTGTAGCAGACGATGAGCCACAGGCAGTACATAACAATGGGCAGGGTCATAAATATGCATACAAGCGCGGGCATATACTGCTTGCGCGAGGATATGCAGATGAGTGGGAAGGTTACGCCGCTTAAGATTGCAAGCAGGGCAATCAGTCTGTATGCACCGGGGAGGGCATATTTGCCTGCGGTGAAGAAAACCGCAAGACCGCCGATTACGGTAATGCCTGCAATGGCATAAAATGCAATGGGGTAGAAGATGCTTGTACCGCGGAAGGTGGACTTGATGTCGGTGGGTGCCTCGAAGCCCTCAGCCTTCAGCTGCTTGATAAGGTAATAAAACATTACGGCTGAGCCGATGAGTATAAGCGGCAAAAGAACATTCAGTGCGCTGGGCTTTATAAGACCCGTTTCCTTGTCGAATGCCGATTGAAGCTGCAGCCAGCGGAAGAAGGAGCCGAATGCACCCAATACGCCTGCATATGCCGATATTTTCAAAGCGTGTTTCTGCATAATACCAATCCAATCAGAATATTTTTAATCGATACTGATTTTATACTTGTTTGACCTTGCAGTCAACCGAAAAGATGTGAAAGGGTGCTTTAGGATGAAAAGAATGCTGCTGTCCTCGCTGCTGCTTGCGGTAATAACGCTTGCCGCGGTTATCATTGTCGGAAAAAATCAGCCGCAGACAAGCCAGAGTCCGCAGAAAACAGAGGTTAAGGCGCAAAAGCTCGGCGCAGATGAAAAGCGCAGGGTTACGGTGCTTATAGCTGACAAGTCGTATGAGATGTCGGTGCACGATTATTTAATAAAGGTAGTCGCTGCGGAGATGCCCGTCTCCTTCGAGCCCGAGGCGCTGAAGGCGCAGGCGGTTGCGGCGCGCACCTATCTTCAGCGCGCGCTTGCCTCGCCCAAGCACGATAACGCGGATATCTGCGCCTCTTCCGAGTGCTGTCAGGCGTATTCGACAGAGAAAACGCTGCGCGAAAAATGGGGAGAGGATTACGAGCAATATCTTGAGAAGATAACCGCTGCGGTTGAGGCTACCGACGGCGAGTATTTAAGCTATGAGGGCGCGGCGGCGCTTGCGGCATTTCACTCGTCCTCGGCAGGAGTGACCGAAAGCAGCGGCGCAATATGGAATGAGCTGCCCTATCTTGTCAGCGTAAGCTCACCCGAAACGGCTGAGAATGTGCCGAACTACATAAGCAAGCAGACGCTGAAGGATATCGACTTCCGTGACACGATTTTGTACTTAAAGCCCGAGGCGGATATGACGGGGGAGGCATCCTCGTGGGTCAGCAGCATTGAGCGCAACGACTCGGGGCGCGTTGAAAAGGCGGTTATAGGCGGTGTTGAGTTTACGGGCGCGGAGCTGAGAAAGCTTTTCTCGCTGCGCTCAACCGCGTTTGAGCTAAGCCACTCTGACGGAAAGTTTACATTTACCGTCACGGGCTACGGTCACGGTGTCGGAATGAGTCAGTACGGCGCAAACACAATGGCGGCAGACGGCTCGGATTACAGACAGATACTCGCGCATTACTATCCAGGCACAACGCTGTCATAGCTCAGAAGCTACTTGACTTTTTTGCTCCTTTGTATTATTCTCAAAAATGAGAATGATATAGAGGAGCTTTAATCTTGCAGTCAAAAACAGTAATGAACCCGTCAAGGCTTCGCATATTGGAGTGCTTCATTCAAAACGGCGACTCAACCGCTGCCGAGCTTCAGAAGCAGCT
>JAZULF010000084.1:0-9766 GCA_045643645.1 Oscillospiraceae bacterium | reverse complement strand
GAGCTTGAGTGCCTCAACAACAGCATCCTTTCTGTCCTGCAGGAACTTTGCAACGCCGCCTGCAAGCTCGCCGTTTTCGTCAACCTTGAACCAGTAGGGCTTCATACCTGCCTGAACCTCAACATCTGCGCACAGCTTGTCGATGTTCTTGCGGGTCATCTCGCAGCCGGAAACCACGATTGCCTTAACGGTGTTGCCCTCGGCAAAGGGCGGGAACTCGGTACCCTGAACGAGTGCGGTAATATCCTCAACAACGAGGTCAATACGCAGGTCGGGCTTATCGGAGCCGTACTTTTCCATGGACTCATTGAAGCCGATGCGCTTGAAGGGTGCCTCGGAGGCTATATCATAGGTGCCGTACTTTGCAAAGATGGGAGGCAGAACATCTTCGATTACTGCGAAGACATCGTCCTGATTTGCAAAGGACATCTCCATATCGAGCTGATAGAATTCGCCGGGTGAACGGTCGCCGCGTGCGTCCTCATCACGGAAGCAGGGGGCAATCTGGAAGTAACGGTCAAAGCCGGAGGTCATCAGGAGCTGCTTGAACTGCTGAGGTGCCTGGGGCAGTGCGTAAAACTTACCGGGGTGCTTTCTTGCGGGTACGAGATAGTCGCGTGCGCCCTCGGGGCTTGATGCGGTGAGGATGGGGGTGGTTATCTCGAGGAAGCCGTGCTCCATCATTGCCTTGCGGAGTGCGGCAACGACATTGCAGCGCAGAATGATGTTCTGCTTTACGGCGGGATTTCTGAGGTCGAGGTAGCGGTACTTCAGGCGGGCGGTTTCATCTGCCTCGCGGCTGCGGTTAATCTCGAAGGGCAGCTCATTGTAGCGGCAGCGGCCGAGAACCTCAATCTTCTCGGGAACTATCTCAACATCGCCGGTTGCCTGCTTTGCGTTCTTGCTGTCACGCTCGCGGACAACACCCTCAACGGAAATTGTGCTTTCCTTGTTGATGGACTTGACAACCTTCATCATATCCTCGGTTTCAATGACAACCTGAGTGGTGCCGTAGAAGTCGCGGACAACGACAAATGCGAAATTCTGGCCGACCTCGCGGACATTCTCCATCCAGCCGACGAGCTTGACCTTCTGGCCAACATGCTCCATACGGAGCTCATTACATGTATGAGTACGGGACTGTGTCATAGGTTTTAACCCTCCTTGATTACTGCTATCTGAGCACGGCGGTCAATCTCCGCCTTGATTTTTACTGCTGCATCTGCAACGCTGAGCTTTTCCTGCTCGCCGGTGAGCATATTCTTGACTGCAACAACACCTGCTGCCATCTCGTCCTCGCCGATGAGAACCGCAAAGGGAATGCCGAGCTTGTCAGCATAGCTCATCTTTGCCTTGAACTTCTTCTTTTCACAGTAAAGCTGAGTGCGGATGCCTGCATCGCGCAGTGCGGTTGCGGCGCTGATTGAGTAGCCGAGCTCCTCTGCCATAGGAATTACAAGTGCATCGGCAGGTGCGGATACGACCTCATCAGACAGAAGTCCCTGCTCGTTGAGAACATAGAACAGTCGGGTAAGGCCGATGGAGATGCCGACACCGGGCAGTGCCTTGTCGGTATAGTACTCTGCGAGATTGTCATAGCGGCCACCGGAACAGACAGAGCCGATTTCGGGATGCTCTGTCATCTCGGTTTCGTAGACGGTGCCTGTGTAATAGTCAAGACCGCGTGCGATTGAAAGGTCGATTGCAAAGTTTTCCTCGGGTACGCCGAAGTCGGCAAGGTACTTGGTGACGGTGATAAGCTCGTCAAAGCCCTGGTCGAACAGCTCGTCCATTCCGCGATAGCGTTCAAGACCCTCAATTACCTGTGCGATGCTGCCTGAGATTGCCATAAAGTCCATGACATCGTCAGCCTTATGCGAGAACATATGCAGCTCGTCCATAAGCAGCTGACGGACCTTGGTAGGGCCGATTTTGTCCATTTTATCGACGGTGCGCATAATATCGCCCGCCTTCTCCTCCATACCTGCAAGGCGGTAGAAGCCGTTGAGAATCTTGCGGTTATTTACCTTGATTTTGAACTTTTTAAGACCGAGCTCGGTGAAGGTGCGGTAGATGATTGCGGGGATTTCCGCCTCGTTTATGATATCAAGCTTGCCGTCGCCGATGATGTCGATATCAGCCTGATAGAACTCTCTGAAACGTCCGCGCTGTGCGCGCTCGCCGCGGTAAACCTTGCCAATCTGATAGCGGCGGAACGGGAAAGTGAGATTGCCGTAGTTTGCGGCAACATACTTTGCCAGAGGCACGGTCAGGTCAAAGCGCAGAGCAAGGTCGGAGTCGCCCTTGTTGAAGCGGTATATCTGCTTTTCGGTTTCGCCGCCGCCCTTTGCAAGCAGCACCTCAGCAGACTCGATAATCGGTGTATCCAGCGGTGTGAAGCCGTAAACACCGTAGCATTTTCTCAGCGTCTCCATCATTTTTTCCATCTTCACCTGCGGTGCGGGAAGCAGCTCCATAAAGCCTGACAGGGTACGCGGTTCAACTTTTGCCATACTATGAATTTCCTTTCAATACGGCTAAATGCTGTTATCCCGGATTGGTGATAACAGCATTCGCATTATATCGTTTTTTGTTTATTTCTTTTTTGGATTGACGATGTTTCGCCAGTCGAGGTCACCGCGGCGCAGTCCCTGGACAAGCACCTCCGCCGTTGCGGCATTGGTTGCAAAGGGTATCTGATACTGGTCGCACAGACGCTCAATCTTATTGATGTCATCAAAGCCAGAGGGATTTGACGGGTCGCAGAAGAACAGCACGAGGTCGATTTCGTTGTACGCAATTCTCGCGCCTATCTGCTGTGCGCCGCCCTGGTCGGCGTGCATATAGAGGGTTACGGGAAGTCCCGTTGCCTCCGACACAAGCTTGCCCGTCGTATTCGTGGCACAGACGGAGTGTTCTGCGAGAATACCGCAATAGGCTATACAGAACTGCACCATCAGTTCCTTTTTTCTGTCATGTGCCATAAGAGCAATATTCATACTCGTCCTCCATCCAATTGCGCTAATCTATAATAATACATTATATACAAGTATTTGATTTGTTTCAATGCTTTTCTTGCAAAATTTAAATTACTTGAGCAGCACACCTTCGGTATCCGTGATATCCGTTGCGCTCTTGATGCTGAAATAGGTTTCGAGAATTTCGCGTCCTACGGGAGCGCAATTTGCGCCTGCGCCGCCGCGCTCGATTACTACCGCAATCGCAATCTCGGGGTCATCAACGGGTGCGTAGCAGATGAATATGCCGTCGTTTGTGATATATTCACCCTTCTGCGCGGTACCTGTCTTACAGGCTACCGAGGATGTGTAATAGTCCTTGAAGGTCTCATAGGCGGAGCCGTCGGGGTGGCTTGCAACGAGCTTCATTCCCAGATGCACTGCATCCCAATTGTACTGAGGGCTCTCAACCTTGCTCAGCACCTCATTGTCGCGCTCGACAACCAATGTGCTGTAGTCATAGCTTCTTGCTTCCTTCAGTATCGATGCGGTATGTCGCTCGCCGTTGTTTGCAATTGCTGCGCAGTACTCGGCAAGCTGCAGCGGTGTAAAGATACTGTCCGCCTGACCGATTGCTGCCTGCAGGGTATCACCTGCCATCCATTCCTGACCTGCGTACTGGAAGTGGTTTGCACTGTTGGACATATTGCCCGTAGATTCGTAAATCTCAATGCCCGTGCTTTCGCCGAGTCCGAAAAGCGCTGCATATTTGTCCATCTTATCAATGCCCATTGAGTTGCCGACACTGTAGAAGAAGATATTGCAGGAGTCACGAAGTGCCTCGGAGACATTGTCGTAGCCGTGAGTAAGGTGAGATGAATTAATCCAGCACTGAGGTGTGTAGCCCTGGGCTGCGTACTTCATATAAACACCCGTGCATTCAATTCTGCTTGAGGTGCTTATGACCTTCTCGGTCAGACCTGCTATTGCAGTGCAGGGCTTGAAGGTTGAGCCGGGGGCGTAGGTGCCCTGAAGGGCTCTGTTGAACAGAGGTGAATTTCTCTGATTAAGAAGCTCGGAGTAATTATCAAGCATAGTGCTTGCATCGTAGGTAGGCCAGCTTGCAATTGCAAGAGGCTCGCCGGTCTTTACATTGACAACAACCGCACCTGCGCCGGTGATTTCATCATCGACCTTGGGCTCGGCATTCGGCTCCTCCTGAGGCTCTTCCTCCTCGGGCTTCTCTTCCTCCTGCTTCTTTTCCTCGTCATCCTTGGCAACGGGAGCGTACAGCTCGTCCATATCGTAGCCGCGGTCCTCCATAAGCTGTGTAACGACATTTGCAAGAGCGCGCTCTGCTGCTTCCTGGAGCGCAATATCAATTGTCAGGTACACATTGTTGCCAGGCTGCGGCTCTTCGATATATTCCTTTGAAACTATCGTGCCGTCGGCAGCACTTGTAACCTGAACGGTGCCGTTAGTGCCGTGGAGATATTTCTCAAAGGCGTACTCAACGCCCTCCTTACCGACCTTTGCATCACCTGCATAGCCGAGCTCGGAGTACTTTGCATATTCCTCGTCGTTCATAAGACCGACATAGCCGAGAATATGCGCAGCGTATGTTGTGTTGTAGCCTCTTACGAAGGATTCCTTTATATTAACGCCCGCCATATTATTTTCGCGGATGATTGATATGAGCTTCATATCGGCATCCTGAACGAAGATATAGTCGGAGGTGTTTATCAGGTATCTTACATTGACTGCATAACGCACGCCTGCAATTATTCTTGCCTCCTCGGCGGAATAGTTGCTGTCAATCTTGTAGCGCGTACGCATACTGGACATAACCTCAACCGCGGTTGCGTTCTCATCGACCTTGTTCTGCTGCATATATGCCTGCAGACGCGCCTTGTCGATTGAGCTCATATCCTCTTTGTACTCAAACGGAGGCTCCTCGGTTATGGGCAGCTCGTCGATATACTCATCGCCGTACTCGCGAATCAGCTTGACAAGCTCGAGAATGGTCGCATTGGAGTCAATGCTCTCATCGTTCGGGAACAGCTCGCTTTCGTTGATTGTGAGGTCATAGCAGGACTTATTGGATACGATTACTCGTCCGTAGCGGTCCAGAATATTGCCTCGTGCCGCCGTAACGGTTGAAACCGTGACAACATTATTGCGGCTTTCCTCGTAGTACTTCTCGCCCTCGATTATCTGCAGCTTATACAGAAAGATAAAATACACGGCAAGCAGCACCGCGAAAACCGCGGCAAGCACTATTAATCTGTCTTTCTTAATTATATTCATTGGTTATCCTTATCTGCGCTGTGCATTGGCAGGGCGGTTTTTGAACGGCAGGTACAGAAGCATTATGGGCAGGATTGAAAGCGCTGTCTGCAGAAGCACCGTAAGAAGTCCGGGGAAAAGCTCCGCGCCGCTTATAATCATTGCTGCAAAAAGCTGAACAAAGCCCGTCAGCAGCACTGCCAGTGTGCTGAATACCATAAACACGAAAAAGCTCTTATTGATATAGAATTCTGCGGCAAAGCCCGCTCCAAAACCGATTGCAGTGAACAGGATTGTGTAAAGAATCGTGCTCTCGGAAAAGCTGAAGTCGGTAAAAACGCCGAGGCATATTCCGAATATCGCACCGCGCACGCCGCCGAGGTACATACCCGCGGCAACTGCGGCTGCAGGCAGAATGAAGCCCTTCACGCCGAAGATGCTCAGCTTTGAGAAAAGCAGATTCTGCAGGAACATAGTCAGCAGAAGATATACCGCATATTCAAAAAATACGCTTATTTTTTTCCACTCAAACAGTCTGTTTAACAATTATTCCACCACTTCAAAGTCCTTAACAACATACACCTGAACAAGTGCGTTCAGGTCGCAGCCCGGCTTGATTACGCCGTATTCTATCTGTCCGCCCGCCTCTGCCTGAACGGAGCTTATTGTACCGATTACAAGGCCCTGCGGAAATGCGCCGCCTGCGCCGGAGGTCATAACGGTGTCGCCGCTGAAAATCTGTGCGCCGTCGGCAAGATAGGCAAGCTTTGCGTTGCCGTCCTGCATCATTGCGAAATCACCGACCAGAAGGCCTGCAGCGCCGTTTTCGGAAACGAGTGCGCCGATGTTGGTATTGATATCGATTACCGTTCTGACAGTTGCCCAGGTTGTACCGACCTCGGTAACCTGACCGACAAGAACGCCGTACTCGGTGATTACGCTGTCACCTGCTGCGATATCGCAGTTTGTGCCCTTGCTTATGGTGAAGGAGTGCGCCCAGTTGGAGCTTGTCCACGCAATTACCTTTGCAGGCTCAAGGGTTACATCACTGTGCTTCTCCTTGAAGTCGAGCAGATTGCGCAGGCGCTCGTTTTCCTCAACGGCAGCCTCGCCGTTACGCGCCTTCTCCTGCGCATCGGTCAGTGCCTCGCGCAGACGCTCGTTTTCAGCCTGAAGCTGGTCATACTCATAGATATGACCGTATATGCCCTCAAGCCACTCGGACAGCGAGCTTACTATTCTCTGCACGGGTGCCTTAACGGTGCCCGACACATTCTGAATGACGCCCGCATTGCCCTTGAGCAGATATGAGCTTACGCCCGCGACAAGCACGATTATAAGCACTGCCGCGCCTATTTTAATTCCGTTTTTCTTTAGATACTGTTTTACATTCACAGCAGATGCACTCCAATTGTCTTTAGCATTTGACCGAGTCTGCACAGCGGCAGCCCGACAACATTGAAATAATCACCGTCTATTTTTTCGACCATAAGCGATGCCCTGCCCTGTATTCCGTAGGCGCCTGCCTTATCCATAGGCTCGCCCGTTGCAATATAGGCCTTTATCTCGTCATCGCCGAGGTTGCGGAAGCGCACGCTTGTGCATTCCGCCTCGCTTATTGTTTTTCCGTTGCAGATTACGCTTATGCCCGTATACACCTCGTGGCTTTTGCCCGAAAGCGTTCTGAGCATTGCGAAGGCATCGTCCTCATTTTTCGGCTTGCCGAAAACTCTGCCGTCAGCCCACACTATCGTGTCAGCCGCGATGATGACGGTATCCTCGCCGTAATTTGCCGCGACCTCCTGCGCCTTTGCTAAGGAAAGGCATTTTACTATCTCCTGCGGCGGCAGATTGTCCGCCGCTTTTTCCTCACCCTTTGCGGGGCAGACCTCAAAGTCGGTAACACCGACTGCATTGAGCAGCTCCCTTCTTCTCGGTGAGCCTGATGCAAGCACAATCTTCATATCAGTCAACGCCTCTGTAATACAGTCCGCGGGTGAGGTCGTTGGGCTTGTAATCGCCCTCGCGCTTGAAGCTCTTTGCAACCTCAACGCACTCGCGTGCGCCCTCGGTTGTGAACATCAGGCGGATGCCCCAAAGTCCCGCTCCGTAAATATCGTCGGTCTTATCGGCTAAGAACAGCTTCTTTGAGTTGTAAATTACATTGCGGTGCTCAAACTCGCGCACCACGGGGAAAACAGAGCCCATACGGTCGGAAAGCTGTGCGGGATTCTGGCAGTTGCACTTGCCCTCGGAGCGGCTGATTATGCACTGGTCGGATACCATAAGCGGCAGTCTGCCGTATACGATAAGCTCCGTGTCGATGCTCTTTGCCATATCGCGCACCTGAGCCATACGCAGCTCGAACGATGCGGTTGCCGAAAGGAAGTTCATCTTGCGCACCATATCAAGCGTGTAGGAGTTAAAGACATTCATGCCGAAGTCGGCTCTTATCTTCATTCCTGCCTTGCGGGCAAGCTTGATGTGGCCTATATTGCCGACAAGCGCCTCGTTTACGCCCTTGCGGTTGAGATTTTCAAGCATTGCAAAAATCGTCTTGACCTGGTCGTCGGTGATTACTCTGGGCAGTACGGCAACGGGTGTTGCGCCTGCGTCGATGAATCGTCTTACCGCCTCGAAGTTTTCGAGCATTACCTGCACGGGAACATAGATGTAATCGGGCTTTGTATCTGCAAGCTCTGCGGAAAGCTGCTCGGCAGTGCGCACCTGATAAATGGTGACGGGGTCCGCAATTGCAGGGATGTTCTTCGGCATCTCGGGAATGGGCAGATTGCGGCGCTCGGGTGCTGCTGCGCGCTTTTCACTGAGCAGATGCAGCAGCCTGCGGCGCAGCTCGTTGATGTTGGAAACCGGCAGGAATATGCCGTCCTGCACCTTACTCTGCGCCTCAACGCAGATATAAGGAGTGCCACCCGTTTTGTGAAGCTGCTTGTTGATTGAATCCTCGGTTGTTACCTGGCTTATGCCTCTCTGAGGCTCTGTACCGAAGGCGGTAACTCTGTTGCCGTCCTCGTCCATAACGGCGGCCTTGACCGCCTCGCCGAGATTTGCAACTGCATAGAAATGCACGGGCACTCTGCGCTGCTCGCTGTCTATATACTCCTTGCGCGCATTGGAGAAAATCTTCTCGGTTGCGCGGTCGGGCTCGACTCTCACGCCGAACATATCCTTTTTGTCACCGTTGAAATAGCCCTGAGTGAAGCCCTGACGGGAGAATGCATCTTCAAGCAGCTGGATTTCGTCGGGAGTAGGCTCACGGTGCTCCTTGATGATTTTGGAGTACACGCCCGTAACTATACCCGTGTATTCGGGGCGCTTCATACGACCCTCGATTTTAACGCAGGCAACGCCTGCATCTTCAATTTCTCTGAGCTTGTCTACAAGACAGTTATCCTTGAGTGAAAGCGGCTTCTGCTCGGCCATTCTGCCGGTCATGCTGTATTCCATACGGCAGGGCTGCGCGCACATACCGCGGTTGCCGCTGCGTCTGCCGATGAGTGAGGACATATAGCACTGTCCCGAGTGGCAGAAGCAAAGCGCGCCGTGGACAAATATCTCGGTTTCGATGGGCGAGTTTTTGGTGATGAACTTAATCTGCTCCATCGAAAGCTCGCGTGCGAGCACCGCGCGGGTAAGACCCATCTCGGCTGCCGCCTCAACGCCTGCGAGATTGTGAATGCTCATCTGCGTGCTGGCGTGCAGAGGAATATCCGGCACTGCCTGCTTGAGAACGGACAGAAGTCCGAGGTCCTGCACCAAGATTGCGGATGCACCGAGGTCGGAAACCCTGCGTGCGAGTGCAACCGCATTTTCCATCTCTCTGTCGCCTACAAGGGTGTTCATAGTGACATAGACCTTACAGTCTCTCACGCGGCAGTATCTGACCGCCTTTTCAAATTCCTCATAGTCGAAATTCTTTGCTCCGCGTCGGGCATTGAAATTTCCGAGTCCCATATATACGGCATCTGCGCCGTTCTGAACCGCTGCGATTACCGCTTCCGGTGAGCCTGCGGGTGATAGCAATTCGAGCATACTCATACCTCTACCATTTTACTCTGTTTAGATTAAAGTATTATACCACATACATGGCTATTGCTACAAGTCAAAATTAATGTTATAATGCACATGCATGTAAACTTTGCATGAACATCAACAGCAGGAGTCACAGTATGCAGAAAATTCCGCAAAACTTAATACCCTCGCAGGCTGCGGACAAGCTCATCGCCGCACACGACGGCAATGTTGCTCTGCTGTATATCTGGCTGTGCCGCTGCGGTGAGTATAACGCCGACCGCGCTGCGCGTGAGCTGTGCCTGACCTTAGCCGAGGTCAGCAGTGCTTACGAAAAGCTCTGCAGAATGGAGCTTTTTGAGGACAAAAAGCCCGAGGCTGTTCAGAAAATTCAGCCTGCCGAGGAGCTTCCCGAGTACACCGCCGAGGATATTATCAAGCGCTCTAAGACCGATGCAGGCTTCAGTGCCGTGCTTTCCGAGGCTCAGCAC
>JAZULF010000083.1:0-5187 GCA_045643645.1 Oscillospiraceae bacterium | reverse complement strand
AATGCCCTCGGCGGTGCCGATAAAAACGAAGGCTTCAACCCGATTCGCCACGCACCGCCCCATCTTGCGGCTATGAGTGACGAAGAACGCGCGGCGCTTATTGCGCAAAACCCCGATTACGGCGTAATCGTCTGCCGCTGCGAGGAGGTAAGCCGCGGCGAGATACTCGATGCGCTCAATTCGCCGATATGCGTGCCGACGGTTGACGGCATCAAAAAGCGCCTCAGACCCGGTATGGGACGCTGCCAGGGTGGCTTCTGCTCACCGCTTGTAACGAAAATCATTGCAGAGTACCTCGGCGTACCGCTGACGGAGGTCAGAAAATCCTCGGCAGAATCGGCAATCGTGTTTGAAGGTGCGAAGGGAGGCTGCGGCAATGACTGATTATGATGTAATTGTAATCGGCGGCGGCCCCGCAGGTCTTGCAGCCGCAATCAAAGCGCACGAAAACGGTGCAAAAACGCTCATCATTGAGCGCGAGGAGCGACTCGGCGGTATGCTCAAGCAGTGCATTCACGATGGCTTCGGTCTAAGCCGCTTCGGTGAAAGACTTGCAGGTCCCGAGTATGTCGAGCGCTTTATGGATAAGGTGCGCGAGAACAAAATCGAGGTTATGCTAAGAACCTTCGTTACGCGCATTGATAAGACAGATGACGGCTTTTGCGTTGTAACCGTAAACAACGAGGGGCTTAAAAAGACAAATACAAAGAGCCTTGTTCTTGCGACGGGCTGCCGCGAGCGCACCGCAAAGCAGGTGCTTATCCACGGCACACGCCCTGCGGGTGTGTTCACTGCGGGCACGGCCCAGCATTTTACTAACAGACTCGGCGTTATGCCGACAAAGCGCTGCGTCATTCTCGGCTCGGGTGATATAGGTCTTATAATGGCGCGCAGGCTGACCCTTGAGGGCGCGGAGGTTATCGGCGTTTACGAGATAAACCCCACACCGTCGGGACTTACGCGCAATATCCATCAGTGCCTGCACGACTACGATATTCCGCTTTATCTCAGCCACACGGTGACCCGCGTTTTCGGCACCGACAGACTTGAAGCGGTTGAAATCTCCGAGGTTGACGAAAACTACAATCCGATTGAGGGCACTCAGCAGAAAATCGAATGCGATGCGCTGATTGTTTCTGTCGGTCTTATTCCCGAAAACGAGCTTGCCGAGAGCATCGGCGTTAAGCTTGACAGCCATACAAAAGGTCCCGTCTGCGACGGTCAGCTTATGACAAGCGTACCGGGTGTTTTCTCCTGCGGCAACGCCTTGCATGTAAATGACCTTGTCGACTTCGTATCCGCCTCGGGTGAGGAGGCAGGCGCAAATGCAGCGCACTATGCGTCAAGACCGCAGCGCAAGGTTGATATTAACATCGGCAGCGAGTTTTTGTATCTCGTGCCGCAGCAGCTTGACCTTGAGGCAGATAATTCAAAGCTGACCTTCTACTTCCGTTCTAAGCAGGTGCGCGGCAAAAGCAGGCTTTCCCTTAAGCTTGACGGCAAAGAGGTATGGAAGCGAAGTTATCCGCTTTTAAGACCGCCCGAGATGCAGCAGATAGTTCTTGATATGAGCAAGCTTGAGCTGAACGAGGGCTCGGATATCCGTTTTGAAATAGAGGTGGCAGAATGAAAGAGTTTAACTGCATAGGCTGCCCCCGAGGCTGCCTCCTGCATGTTGAGGAGGAAAACGGCGGATTTGTTGTAACGGGAAATTCCTGCGAAAACGGCAAGCGTTTCGCAATATCCGAAATGACCGCACCGAAGCGCACAATATGCTCCGCTGTGAAAACCGTGTTTCCCGAGGTGCCCGTGCTGCCCGTGAGGGTGTCGGCGGATATTCCGAAGGACAAGATTTTTGAGGTAATGCAGGAGATTAACAAGGTTGTGGTAACGCAGCGCATTGACCGCGGTGATGTCGTAATAGGGAATGTTCTCGGCCTCGGCGTAGATGTAATTTCAACAAGCGATGTGCTTACTCAGAAAGAATTTGTACACATATAAACGGAGGAATTGTAATGGATAGACCGCTTATTCTGACCTACGATATCGGTACGCAAAGCTCCAGAGCAATTCTTGTCGACAAGCAGGGCAATATCGTTGACAAGGTGCAGAAAAAATACAAGGAGCCTTATTTCAGACAGCAGCCCGGCTGGGCAGAGCAGAAAACCGACTTTTACTTTGAGAATATGTGTGCCGCAAGCAAGGAGCTTTTAGCACGCAATCAGGACAAGATAGAGAATATAATTGCCTGCGCAGTTACGGTTATCCGCGACACGCTTGTGTTCCTCGATGAGAACAACGAGCCTACACGCGATATTATCCACTGGCTCGATGCCCGCAAGTGCGAGTTTGACGAGCCGTTCCCGTGGTGGAAGACGGTTGCCTTTGAGGTAATCGGAATGGGCAAGAGCACCAAAATCGGCTACCGCACCTCCAAGGTAAACTGGGTGCGTCAGCAGCAGCCTGAGATTTGGGAAAAGACGAAGAAAATCGTCTGTCTGCCTGCATATCTGAACTTCCGTATGACCGGAAGACTTGCCGACACCCCCGCAAATACCATTGCGCATATCCCCGTGGACTATAAAAAGAAGACATGGATGAAGGAGAATGACCTCACGCGCTGCCTTTTTGATGTTCCGCAGGAGAAGCTGTATGAGCTTATCCCCTCGGGCGAGGTGCTCGGTTATATAACCGAGGAGGCAGCGGCGCTTTCGGGCGCACCCGTTGGTCTGCCCCTTATCGCAACGGGCGCTGACAAGGCATGCGAAACCCTCGGCCTTTCCGTTGCAAGCGATGAGAAAGCATCGGTTTCCTTCGGTACAAGCTCAACGATTGAGATGTATTCCGAAAAATACTTCGAGCCGCAGAACTTCCTGCCGTCTTATCCTTCCGTAATCAACAACGCGTGGAACCCCGAAATTCAGGTCTTCCGCGGATTTTGGATGCTAAGCTGGTTCATCAAGGAATTCGGTCAGAAGGACAAGGAGGAGGCGGATGCGCTCGGCATCTCCGCAGAGGAGCTTCTCAATCAGCGCGCAGCGGAGGTACCCGCAGGCTGCAATGGACTTATGCTTCAGCCCTACTGGACTCCCGATGTACTCAAGCCCGACTCCTACGGTGCAATCATCGGATTTTCCGACTACCACACGAGATACCACATCTACCGCGCAATCATGGAGGGCATCTGCCTTGAGCTTTACATGTCCATGAAGTCCATGGAAAAGCGCGGCAAGAAGAACATCAAGGAAGTGTTTGTCGGCGGCGGCGGTTCCAAGAGTGACCTTGCGTGCCAGATTCTTGCAGATACCTTCGGTCTGCCCGTAAAGCGCATACATACGCACGAAGCTTGCTCAATAGGCGCTGCAATGGTTGCGTTTGTTGCCAAGGGCGAATTTGAAAGCTACGACGAAGCAATCAAGAGCATGGTACACGAAAAGGATGTGTTTATGCCCATTCCCGAGAACCATGAAACCTATATGAGTATATACAACAAGGTTTACCGCAAGATTTACAGAAATGTAAGACCGCTGTACGCCACGATGAATAACCTCAAAGAAAGGAATATGCTTTAATGAGCCACAAACCGTACAAGGGCTTTGAGCCCAAATGGGTTACCACCCCTGCACCCGAGGGCAGCTACCGTTCAATCTTCCGCTGGGGCGACCCCGAATTCTTCAAGGTCCCCAAGGAATCGCTGTACAATATGATGAAGGAGGTCTTCAAGCTCACAGATGAGGACTTCAGGGAATACTCCGATGA
Source organism: Oscillospiraceae bacterium (assembly GCA_045643645.1). GTDB lineage: Bacteria > Bacillota > Clostridia > Oscillospirales > Oscillospiraceae > F23-B02. The sequence continues at coordinate 1,428 of JAZULF010000083.1, read as the reverse complement.
TATCGGCTTTGATAAGGTCGACTTGTCAGACCACCCCGTAAAGCTTGCCGCCGAGCATATTGATGCCCTGCGCGAGATAGTAGGGGAGGAGGGCATCTCAACCTCCGACTATGACAGACTGAGCGTTGCTTACGGCTTCACCGCATACGATGTTCTGCGCTTGCGCCATAAGGTAATCGACTCCGTTCCCGATGTTGTCCTTTATCCCGACACCACCGAGCAGGTCGAGAAAATCGTTGCATATGCAACAGAACACGACATTCCTCTGTATGTCTACGGCGGCGGAAGCTCCGTAACCCGCGGCGTTGAGCCCGTAAAGGGCGGCATCTCCCTTGATATGCGTAAGAGATTCAACAAGGTGATCTCCTTCAACGAGATAGACCAGACCATCACCGTTCAGGCAGGTATGTCAGGTCCCGACCTTGAAAAGACTCTGCAGAACGCACCCGAGCTTTTCGGCGCAAAGCGTCAGTACACCTGCGGTCACTTCCCGCAGTCGTTTGAATATTCCTCCGTCGGCGGCTGGACAGTAACCCGCGGCGCAGGTCAGAACAGCACCTATTACGGATGCATTGCCGATATCGTTCTTTCTCAGAAGTACGCAACCCCCATCGGCACAATCGAAACCAGCCATTACTCCCGCGAAGCATGCGGCCCCAACCTCAACCAGATCATGATGGGCTCCGAGGGAACCTTCGGCGTTCTCACCGAGGTTACTCTCCGCGTATTCCGCTGGATGCCCGAAAACCGCAAGCGTTTCTCCTACATCTTCAAGACCTGGGATGACGCAATGAAGGCAGCCCGCGAAATGATGCAGCATGAATGCGGCTTCTCTTCCGTATTCCGTCTTTCCGACCAGGAGGAAACCAACATGATGCTCCGTCTGTATAACGTCGACGATACTCCGCTTTATCCTCTGCTGGATAAGCTGGGCTACAAGGACATGGAGCGATGCCCCTTCCTCGGCTCTACCGACGGCGAAAAGGGCTACTCCAAGAACGTTGCAAAGAACATCCGCAAGATTGCTCTCAAGCACGGCGGTCTGCCTCTCACCGGCTATGTAACAAAGAGCTGGGAAAAGGGCAGATTCAACGACCCCTACCTGCGCGACACCCTCATGGACTTCGGCATCACCACCGATACTCTGGAATGCACCGTCAACTGGTCCAACATGGAGCAGGTACACCTTGATGTCCGCAAGGTCTGCAAGGCACTGCCCAACACCGTTGTCACCACCCATATGTCCCATTGCTATCCTCAGGGCGCAAACCTTTACTTCATCTTCCTTACCAAGATGCAGGATGAGGATGACTTCAAGGCATACCACAGCACCATTCTCGCCGCAATCCAGCGCAGCGGCGCATCCATCAGCCACCACCACGGCATCGGCAAGATGTTCGCACCCTGGCTCGAGGGCTATATCGGTGA
>JAZULF010000082.1:0-3341 GCA_045643645.1 Oscillospiraceae bacterium | reverse complement strand
GATGAATTCATCCTCCGCTCCAAGTACGCCATCCGCCATGCGGCAGGCTCAAAGGTGCGCTGGTACGGACTCGACACCTCAAGCGTCATCACCGAGGATGTACCGCTTATCATAAGCGGCTCGGCACCGACAAGAAAAATCGTAAGAGCAAAACAATAAGATATAGATAACCCCCGTCGAATTATCGACGGGGGTTTTAATTTCGTTGCACCGCTGACAGCTCCCCTCAAGGGCGGCGCACCATAGGGATTTACAGGTTTTGACATGCCCTTTTCCGCCCATACCGCACAAAAAATTCCGGTAATACATAGCCAGTATTACCGGAATTTTGTTATTTGTTGAGCTTACTTCAAATCTCTTGCAGCAGGCTTGCCCTTGCCTTTGACAAGGTAGCCGATGAACATTACGAATGCGAAGAAGATAAGGAAGCCGATGCACTGCTTTGCGCCGTAGCCGGCCCAGATTGCGTAAGCAAAGAACAGGCAGCACAGAAGGCCGAGACCGGGGAGAACGAAGCGGCGGAAGAAGCCGAGGTCCTTTGCCTTGACCATAAGACCGACCATCATGGGGATGTACATAACATACAGGCAGATGATGCCGATTTCGTCAGGCTCCCATGCGAGCCACTCGAAGGAGTGAACTGCACCGAACAGTCCGGGGCCGCCCATCCACATCATAACAGTCCATGCGTACCAGAAGCCTGCGGTCATCATACCGAATACAGCGGACTTCATGGAGAAGTTGTTCTGGCTGTCGATGTCGCCGAAGAACTCGGGCTTGGGGCCCATGCCACGTGCGGACAGAGCGTACAGACCGCGGCAGGATGCCATGGTCAGACCGTTCATGGTGCCGAGGCAGCTGATGGTGATGAATACATAAACGATGGTGCCGAATGCGCCGCCGAAGAGCTTGGAGAATGCTACGCGGGGCAGAACCTCGCCGAACGGCCAGGTGCCGATAATGGTATCAACATCACCGACACAGCTCATTGCGAAGATGTAGAGTGCGTAAAGAACGATGGTAACAACGGAGCCGATGATGAGTGCGAGGGGCAGATTGCGCTTTGCGTTCTTCAGCTCTGCGTTGATGGAGGTTGCGAGAATCCAGCCTTCGTATGCGAATGCGAAGCCTACGATTGCCTTGAAGAAGCCTGCACCGTCAACTGCGACATATGCGTCGGTGTTGACATAGTTGAGAACTTCCATGGTAGTGCCGTTGCACAGACCTGCGATGGTGCCGACGATGCCCATCAGAATCAGGGGGATGAGCTTGATGACGGTCATGCCGACCTGAAGCTTGCCTGCGATTTTGGGGCTGAGGATGTTGATGCCGTAGCCAATCATGAGGAAGCCTGCGCCAACGCCGATTGCGGTGGGATTGACCTGACCTGTTGCGAAGTCAATTGCGGGAATGCCGAACAGCTGCAGGAACATCATCGCGGAGAAGAAAGCGAGCATGGCAACGATGGTGGGTATGTACAGAACTGTCATAAACCAGCCGACATAGTATGCGTACTTGGGTCCGAGTGCGACCTCAGCATAGTCAACAACGCCGTTAACCTTCTCATATCTTGAACCGAGCTCTGCAAAAACCAGAGAGCAAATGATGCAAATAAGGCCAACAATGCCTACTACTGCAATACCCTGCAGCAGATTGCCACCGGTCAGGCTGAGGACTTTACCGCCCTTGATGAAAACGCCGGAGCCGATGACGATACCGATAACCATTGATATGGCGGTCGGTAAACCGTATCTCTTTTCCATAATATACTCCTCTCGGAATTATCTCTTATATCGTATACCATACGATGCTTTGTACTATAACACCTTTTGCCGCTATTCTCAAGTGTTTTTTGATTTAAATGGCTAAAATCCTCGTTTACTTTTTCACACACGCTTTTTCTTGTACGCAAAGGTACAAGTTTCACCTCAATGTAGGCTATGGGTGAAGGGTAAACAATAAAATTCAAGGAGAAAAAGCGATGGAAGCAAACGATAAGGCGCTGCAGATTAAGGCTGCGTTTACGGCGTCAATCGCCTTCGGCACCGCGCTTTTCGGCTGGGTGGGCTGGGTTGTTGTTCTCTGGCTTGCGGCAATGGCGCTCGATTATCTTACGGGCACTCTCGCCGCAATCGCAAACGGCGAATGGACAAGCCGCAAGGCAAGTCAGGGACTCTGGCACAAGCTCGGCAGCATAGCCGCGGTGCTTGTAGCGGCGCTGTGCGATATTGCGCTCGGCGTGATTGCCGACAATCTCGGTGACGAGATACTGCGCATAAACTATGGCTGCATCATAACGCCCGTTGTTGCGGTGTGGTATATCTTCACGGAGCTTGGCAGCGTGATTGAGAATGCGGCAAAGCTCGGCGCACCTATGCCTGCCTTTCTGAAAAACCTCATTTCAAGGCTGCGCAGTGCGGCAGATGATGCCGGCGAGAATAAAAAGTAGGAGGAGCTTATGACAAAAGCAAATGTAATCGGCTCAAAGCTCAGAATTTCTGAGCGCGATGAGCTTGTTTCCGGCTCAGGAAACGCAAACAGGTTAAGCCTGCGCTTTTCACCCGATTGGAGCGGGCTTGTAAAGCAGATAGATTTCAAAAACAGAGCGAGCGGCGTTGCGCGCAGAATAAGCGCCGATGACGGCGAATGCACAGTGCCGTGGGAGGTGCTGGAGTCCTGCGGCGAGGTTGATTGCTGCCTGCGCGGACTCGACTCCGAGGGCAAGCTCGTAAAGCGCACAAACGAGGAAAATCTCGGCACGGTGTTGAGCGAGTATGACGGCGAGGCGGCAGAAACCGCCGCGGCAACACCCGAGCTGCTCGATGCGCTTGCCGCAAGCGTTGGCGCGCTTGCACAGCGCGTTGAAAACGGCGAGCATCAGATTTTTGTCAGCTTTACCGCTGATAATGCGGGCAATATAACCGCCGACAAGAGCTATGAAGAAATTCTGGCGGAGGTCAATGCAGGCAAGCTCGCAATCCGCGATGACGACGGCAGATACTATCTGCTTGTATCGAGCAGAAACGGCAGACTGCAGTTTGTCTGCGTCGACGAGCAGCCGTATATCTACGACCTCAGCGTGTCAAGTGATAACCGCTGGCGCTTTGCCATGGAGATGCTCGTAACGGAAAATTCGCTGCGCAGCGGCGTTGAGAACAAGCTCGATAAATACCTCGGCACCGAGCACGCAGGCGAGGTGCTTGTTGTCGGCTCAAACGGCGTAATCACTACCCGTGCGATGTAACATATAATGTAAAGGCAGGGAGGATAAGTATGGCAAAGAAAATTTATCTGTCTCCGAGCGACCAGGTTCGGAACATCTATGCGTACGGCAGCACAAA
>JAZULF010000081.1:0-3816 GCA_045643645.1 Oscillospiraceae bacterium | reverse complement strand
CGGCGGGAACGACGGCAGGAGCAGGGGCCGACGGAGATTTCAAATGCTCTCTCGATGATGCCTGCAACCTCGTCATAGTATGCAACATGAGAATTGTTCTCAATTGCGCTCATAACGGGCATAACGCGCATGAATGCCATGCCGCGAGTGCCGTGCTGGAGTGTGGGGGCGAGGGGTGCGAGTCTCAGACGGGTGTACTCCTCGAAGCACTTGCCGATGTCGGGATTTTTGTCGCACTGTTCCTTGTTGGACAGAACGCCTTCCATGATGCCGGGAACCCAGATGGGATAGTACCAGCCGGCCTTCTGGCCGTTTACGCCTTCCATGGTACGGCAGACGCCTGCGGTGCGCAGCTTCTCGAGCTGCTGCTCAGTCCAGTCAACGGGCTTCTTGCAGCGCTTTGCAATTTCTTCAACGCTTCTGGGACTGTCGAGCTTTACGTGCATCATTACCTCGCACATATCGTCATCGACAATGGGAGCAAGAATGCGGTACTCGCAATCCTTGTAGGTGATGCCTGTGTAGGTCAGGCTCTCAAGGCTGATTTTGGTACACAGCTTGAGAATATTGGGTCTCTTCTCCATATGTATTCTCCTTTATTTGTAGTTTATTTTTCATACTACTTTGCTATATTTATATCATATTAGTATACAATATGTCAATTAACTAACACTGCCAAAATACAGAACAGAGCACGGTTTTTTCCGTGCCCTGTTCAATTATTCTGCCAAATTACATAATGGGGTATACGCAGATTTCGATATCGCTCAGAGGATAGCTTACGCAGGGGTGAATCCAGCCGAACTTCTTGTCGCCCATTCTTCTGCCGTCTGCGTCCTCGGGAATGTAAACCTCACCGGAAACGAGCTTGGAATGGCACCAGCCGCACTCGCCGGAACGGCAGTGTGAGGGAGCCTTGATGCCTGCCTTTTCCATAGCCCACAGCAGGGTTTCGCCGCCCTTGCAGACTACGGTCTGCTTCTCACCGCGGATATCAACGGTGAGCTTGAACTCCTTGCCGTCGCTCTCCTTGGGGAAGTCTGCGTTCTTCTGAACATTCATATAGTCGCCGGACATCTCTGCTCTGTAACGGCGCTTGGGCAGACCGAGCTTCTTGCACTCTTCAATGCAGAAGTCGTACATTGCCTTGGGGCCGCACATAAATACGGAGTAGTCGCCGTCGGGAGCGTACTTCTTGATAATCTCTGCGTTCAGGAAGCCGTGCTCGTAGCCCTCCTTCTCCTCGTGGGAGAGGACATGAACGACCTTTACGCGGCCGTTGGACTTTGCTGCCAGCTCTTCAATCTCGTCCTTGAGCAGAATGCCGTCGGAGGTGCGGCTGCCGTAGAGGATAACCATATCGAAATCCTCGATGCCGTCAACGATAGCTGCTGCCATGGAGTAGAACGGAGTGATGCCCGAGCCGCCTGCGAGTGCGATGACGGTCTTTGCATCCTTGAGCTCCTGATAGTAGAAATCGCCGAGAGGTCCGGAAATTTCAACCTCGTCGCCTTCCTTCCAGTTCTCGAGAATCCATGCGGAAGCGTAGGCGGGATTAGTGCGCTTGATGGTCAGGGTGTAGGAGGTGTTCTCGGTGCCGAGAGCATCCTTGGGGTTGGAGCGGATGGTGTAGGGCTTGGATACGGGTGCGCCGTTGATGTTGAGGGAAACGGAAACATACTGGCTTGCGCGGAAGTATGCCATTTCCTTGGTGCCCTTTGCCTCGTTGGGAACGAGGGTGAAGCTCTTTGCATCGCCGTAATCTTCAATCTTTGCAATCTTGCAGTACTGTGCTGCGGGGTGCAGACGCTTTGCAATGATGTTGGGATTGTAGATGGACTTGGGCAGGGTGGTGGGAGCCTTTTCAATCTCCTTGTTGCGGGTTTCTACCTCGCCGAGGAAGGGGAACGGAGTCAGACCCTTGAGGCCCTTCTTATCATAATTATACTTTGCCATATTACTTGCCCTCCTTCATATCGAGAAGCATGTATCTCGCCTGCTCTGCGCCGGAGAGATATGCCTGACTGTAGCCGTCCATCTGGGTGCCGTGACCGCCGACGAAGCGCAGGCCCTTGATGGTGTAGTCCTCGTGGTGACCGGACTGTACGCGGGGGAACATGCCGTCCCAGGTTCTGGGATAGTAGCCGTAAACATCGCCTCTGGGGGTGCCGAGGTAGCGTGCCCAGGTCATGGGGGATGCGATGACCATCTCTTCGATGTGGTTCTTGATATCGCAGCCGGTTACTTCCTCGTAGCGCTCTACGCACTCGCGTGCGATGCGGTCCTTAATCTTGAAGTACTCTTCCTCGGTGACATTCTCGAATGCGTCGCCGTCATAGAACTTTGAGAACTGCAGGAATGCACGGCCCTCGCCTGCTGCGTCGGGATTTGCTGCGCACAGGTTGGTGACGGTGATATCCTTGTGGGTTTCGATGCTGTCAGAGGACAGGAACTGCTCGTGGTTATCGGGAGTGTAGCGCATGAAGGTATCGTAGTTCTTCAGGCCGATTTCCTCTGCGGATGCGTCAAGGCCGAGGTAAACGGTGAATGCCGCCTGAGCGAGCTTTCTTGCGTTCATTGCCTTGAGGTCGCGCTCGGGAATCTCGTTGTGGTCGACCATGCGGTCGAATACAACATGAGGCATGAGGTTGGAGATGACGCGGTCACATGCAATGTAGGTGCCGTCTGCCAGCTCAACGCCCTTGACCTCTTTGTTCTTGATGTCAATCTTCTTGACCTCGGTATTGTACCAGATGTCGCCGCCCAGCTCGCGAATCTTGGTATCAAATGCCATGGAGATTTCGTGGCTGCGGTTCTTTGCAAACCAGGGCAGGTGGGTCAGGTAAACATAGGTCATGAAGGTGTAGGGTGCGAAGCTCATCTCGGTGGAGTCGCATGCTACCTAGGTCCAGTAGGACTCGAAAATGTTCTTTGCCTTTTCGGGAACGCCGATGCGGTCGCACATCTCGTCACAGGTCACGGGTACTACTCTCATCAGGTCGTAGTACTTGAGAAGCATCTCGACCTTTGCGAGTGCGCCGGGCTCGTTGTTATGCTCTGCCAGCCAGTCAACGCCGTCGTGCAGCATTCTGCCAAGCTCCATAACGGTGGTCATGGACTCACGGGAGCCGGGTACCTGACGCTCCATCTCATCGATGAAGTTCTGTACGCCTGCGGGCATTGCGACATTGAAGCCGTCCTCATTGGTTGCTACGGATGCGAAGGACTCGTTTGCGCTCATCCACTCAACATCGAGCTTGTACTTACCGTCGAGCAGCTTGCGGACTGCACCGAGGGGTCTGCCTTCCTTGCCGTCACCGAACTGGCACAGCTCGTGCAGGGTTGCCTCGAATTCGTATTCGCCTCTTACGAAGCTGGTTGCGCAGCCGCCGGGCAGGTTGTGCTTCTCAAGCACGAGCACCTTTTTGCCCTCGGTTGCGAGATAGCATGCTGCGGAAAGACCGCCGTTGCCGGCGCCGACAACAATTACATCATACTTCTGCATTCTGTTCCTCCTGATTGTTCTTTATATTGATTTTTTCATACGCACGGTGTATTCTGTGGCTATACCACAAGCTTATTATATACCACACTGTCCGAAAATGGTAGTGGCAGTTTGTTAATACCATAACGAAATGCATTTGCCGCTTTTGTACAAAATAATCATAAAACCTGCCTTGTGGCTGTAAAACACCGACCACCCCTTGAAAATCAAGGCATTGAGGGCAAAAATATGAACAAAAACGAACACGAAACTCTGAAGAAAAGCTTCACGCGGACAATGCAGCAGCGCATACTCTCAGGCGAATTAAAGCC
>JAZULF010000080.1:0-14210 GCA_045643645.1 Oscillospiraceae bacterium | reverse complement strand
AATGCGTTCATCACAGGCGGCTTGCAGCCGACGACCGCCACTCTCTGTCTGACGAATGATGCATTATCTTCCCGCTCATCGCAATACAATATACAACAATGATATTAAAGACCAGAATAAATGAAAAGTCAAGAGAAAATTTGACTAATGAAAGTCGGACAGCTATAATACAATTGATTGAAGGGGTGAGCGGTATGCGAAAAGTTTTGCTTCCGATATTGTTAAGTTTTGTTTTGCTCTGCGGCTGCGGAAAAAATGCCGAGGCAAGCTTCAATCAGTTTGCGCTGCAGGTAGCTGCGGCGGAGGAAATTGACTTCACCGCGAATGTAAGAGCGGAATATACAAACAAAACGGCTGAATTCAAGTTAGGCTACGAGCAGAATTCAGACGGTGCTGTTGTTGAAATTCTTGAGCCCGAGCTTGTTGCGGGTATAAAAGCTAGAGTTGCGCCTGACTCAACAACGCTTGAGTACGAGGGAGTCATTCTCGACCTCGGTATGCTGACGGATTCGGATTTAAGCCCGATGTCCGCATTGCCCTTGCTTGCAAAGACCATACGCGAGGGGCATATTGATATTGCATGGACTGAGGAGGATATGCTTGTTGCAAGGCTTATCCCGAAGGACGATGTAACGGTCACTCTGTGGCTTGATTCTGAGCTCACACCGCTGAATGCCGAGATAACATATAAGGAAAATACGGTCATATTTATCGAGATAAGTGACTGGGAAATGAGCTGAGCATGAACGATTTACAAAAGAGAACATGGGCTGAGGTCAGCCTTGAAAATATTGAACACAACTATCGCACCATAAGAGCGCGTCTGCCCGAAGGCTGCCGTTTCCTCGGCATAGTCAAGGCTGATGCCTACGGTCACGGAGCAGTTGAGGTTGCAAAGCGCCTTGAAAAGTGCGGCGCCGATTACCTTGCAATTGCCTGTCTTGACGAGGCTCTTGAGCTCAGACGCAGCGGCGTTAAAATGCCTATACTTATACTCGGCCACACTCCGCCCGAGTATGTTAAGCTTCTGCTTGAGAATAATCTTACACAGACCGTAAGCTGCGAGGCGAAGGCAATTGAGTACTCGCAGGCAGCAGCTAAGCTTGGCGGTACGCTGAAAATTCATATAAAGCTCGATACGGGTATGTCCCGACTTGGCTATCTTTGCGCGGGTAATTACTTCGACGAGGGTGTTCAGAATGTAATCCGCACCTGCAGAATGCCGAATATTCAGGCAGAGGGTGTATACACCCATTTTGCGGTTTCCGATTATGATGATAATGCAAGCGTTGAGTACACCAAAAAGCAGTTTGAGCTATTTATGCGCGTAATAAACAGCGCAAAGGAGCTTGGCGGTATAGAATTTGAAATCCGCCATTGTGCAAACAGCGGTGCGGTTGTAAATCACCCCGAGATGATGCTCGATATGGTACGCCCCGGATTTCTGCTTTACGGCTACGGTGACGGCGGCAAGCTCGGACTCAAGCCTGCAATGCGACTTGTCAGCAAGGTAAGCACAATAAAGTATTATGAGCCCTGCACCTGCATAAGCTACGGCAGAAACTTCGTAACCGATAAGCGCACGAGAATGGGCGTTGTTGCCGCAGGCTATGCCGACGGTCTGCCCTGGGCATCAGCAGGAAAGTGCAGCTACTTCAGCGAGGGCAGCTTGGTTAAGCAGTGCGGCAATATCTGTATGGATATGTGCATGGTTGATTTGAGCGATAAGCCCGAGGTCAATGTAGACAGTGAGGTCGAAATCTTCGGCGAAAACGCATCGATTGAAAAGCTTGCCGAGGCAGCGGGAACAATCCCTTATGAGCTGCTTTGTGCGGTATCCAAGCGCGTGCCGAGAATATATAAATAGGCCAAGTGTATATTTTTTAATTCACCGTGGGAGAATGTAATCAGCACACTACATAAGATGTAGCGGGCGACTATCATTCGGAGTGTGAATTAAATTGAGTATAGTCAAACGTGGAGATATTTATTATGCCGACTTAAGCCCCGTTGTGGGCTCTGAGCAGGGCGGTATGCGCCCCGTACTGATTGTTCAGAACGACACCGGCAATAAGCACAGCCCAACGGTCATTGCCGCTGCTATAACAAGTCAGACGGGTAAGGCGCGGCTTCCGACTCATATTGAGCTTGATGCGCAGAGTGTCGGCTTATCGCGAGATAGCGTAATTCTCCTTGAGCAGATTCGTACAATTGATAAATCCAGATTGCGCGAGCGAATGGGCAAGCTTGATGATACTACTATGACAAAGGTAGACAACGCAATTGCCGTGAGCTTTGGACTTTAAGACAAAACCCCCGAGAAAATCTCGGGGGTTTTTCTATGGAGGGAATATGGAAAAGCAGCCATTGTATATAAACGGAAAGGAGGCAGGCAGCCTCGCCATTTACACGGACGGGCTTATGACCTGCCTTGAGGCGCAGTGCGAGAATATCGGCGGCTTAGTTAAGCTGTATGTATTCGGCGGGGGTGAAAGCGCCTACCTAGGCACAATGCAGCCGAATGGTAATAAACTGCATTTGCGCAAAAGCTTCAGCCGTAACGAGTTTAATAAGCTTCCCAAGCCTATTGAATATGTGTCGAATGAAGCACTTGAAAAGGAAACGGAAAAAGCCGACGAAGAAGATGACGGTTTGCTGTGGTTTTCAACGGCAAACGGATATCTAACCTGCTTTGACGGTCAGCAAAGTCTTATAGCTTTTCCCACAGACGGCGCCAGACTGCCGAACGGTGGTGTTATGAGAATTATTAACGGTAAGGAGTATGCCGTTTTTCCCGGGAAAAGAAATTCAAGTTTGGGTGGTAATTTTCCATAAAATGTGCTAAGCTTTGACCAAAGACTGCAGGAGGTAAACGATATGCTGATGACGGATATAATTTCAAAAAAGCGTGAAGGTCAGAAGCTGAGCGCTGAAGAGATTAAGTTTTTTGTTGGCGGCTACACAAAAAATGAAATACCCGACTATCAGATGTCAGCGCTTATGATGGCAATACTCCTGCGCGGAATGGACAGAGAGGAAACGCAGGAGCTTACGATGGCAATGATGCACAGCGGTGAAACGCTTGACCTTTCAGCCATCGACGGTATAAAGGCAGATAAGCATTCAACAGGCGGCGTAGGCGATAAGACCTCGCTTGTGCTTTGCCCCTTGGTTGCGGCTCAGGGCGTGAAGATTGCAAAAATGTCCGGTCGCGGCTTAGGTCACACCGGCGGCACAATCGATAAGCTTGAGAGCTTTCCCGGCTTTACAACGGGTATTTCCGAGGAAACCTTCATATCAAATGTCAATAAATTCGGCATAGCAATAGCAGGTCAGACGGCAGATTTAGTTCCTGCCGACAAGAAGATGTACGCACTGCGAGATGTAACTGCAACGGTGCCGAGTATTCCGCTGATTGTCAGCAGTATTATGTCCAAAAAGCTTGCCTCGGGCGCGGATGTTATTGTCCTCGATGTTAAGGCAGGCAGCGGCTCGTTTATGAAGACCGAGGAGGACGCAAGGCATCTTGCCGAGGAGCTTGTGCATGTGGGCAAAACCGCAGGCAAAAAAACCGTTGCGGTTATAACGGATATGGATGAGCCGCTTGGTAATGCGGTAGGCAATGCGCTTGAGGTCAAGGAAGCAATTCAGGTGCTCAAGGGCGAGAAAAAGGGCGAGCTTTTAGAGCTTTGCCTTACACTTGGTGCATGTATGCTTACCGAGGGGAGCTTTGCCGAGAACGATGAAGCTGCGCGCAAGATGCTGCTTTGCGGCATAGAGGACGGTTCAGCGCTTAATAAGCTCGCGGAGCTTGTTGAGGGACAGTGTGGTGATAAAAATGCGGTGTTTGATACATCGATGCTGCCGATGGCACCCGTTCAGTATGAAGCGGTTTCCACTGATAGAGGTTATGTAAGTCATATCAGTGCAGAGGATGTCGGACTTGTTTCCATGCATCTCGGCGGCGGCAGAGTAACAAAGGAAAGCGAGATTGACCTTTCCGTAGGCGTTATCCTCAACAAAAAGGTGGGGGATAGGGTCGAAGCAGGTGAGAGCCTTGCGACCATACATGCATCAAGCGAGGAAAAGGCAATTGAAGCGGCTGAGCTTCTGCGCAAGTGCTATACAATTGTACCTACTCCCGTTACAAAGCCTGCTTTCATTAAAGGCATTATTAAATAACAAAAAAGACACGAGTGTTAATACTCGTGCCTTTTAATTTGCTTAATTATCCTGCAAAAGCTACAATTATAGATACCAGAGAGATAATAACGCCAACGGCAATTTCTCCTGCCCATACCCTGCGAAGCATACCCTCGTCAACATTGATGTTGAGCTTGGGCAGCTTGACATCGGGCATTTTTGGCATCTTGATATCAGGCTTTTTGATTTCGGGAAGTTTAATCTTCATAGCATTCCTAAATAAGCGGCGGGCATAGCCCGCCGCGTTGTTTATTATTCAGCCTCTGCCAGTGCCTTTGCTTCTTCGATAACCTTCTGCTGAACGTTGCCGGGAGCTTCCTCGTAGCGAACGAACTTGCAGGTGAAGGAGCCACGACCCTGAGTCATAGAGCGAAGGTCGATGGTGTAGGAGCCCATCTCAGCCATGGGAACCTCAGCCTCAACAATCTGCATGCCGTCTTCAGCGTTCATGCCGAGAACGGTGCCGCGACGCTTGGAGGAGATATCGGACATGATGTCACCGAGGTTTGCATCGGGGATGGTAACCTGGAGAAGACCGATAGGCTCAAGAATGGTGGGCTTTGCCTTGGGGATGCCGTCCTGGTATGCAAGACGAGCTGCAGTCTGGAATGCCATATCGTTGGAGTCAACGGGATGGTAAGAGCCATCGTACAGGGTTGCCTTCAGGCCAACCAGAGGATAGCCGGCGAGAACGCCCTTCGTTACGGAGTTGCGCAGACCCTTTTCGACGGAGGGGAAGAAGTTCTTGGGAACGGAGCCGCCGAATACTTCTTCTGCGAAAATCATTTCATCGGACTCGTCCTGGGGCTCGAAGCGGACCCATACATCACCGAACTGACCGGAACCACCGGACTGCTTCTTGTGACGGCCGTGTGCTTCAACGCGACCCTTAATCTTTTCGCGGTATGCAACGCGTGCGGGATTCAGCTCGGTCTCAACACCGAAGCGGGACTTCAGCTTTGCACACAGAACATCAACCTGGATATCGCCAGCACCGGAGATAACCATCTGATGAGTTTCAGCGTTGTTAACGAGAGTGAAGGAAATGTCTTCCTCGTTCAGCCGGGCAAGACCGCCAGCGACCTTATCGTCCTGACCCTTGGTCTTGGGGGAGATAGCCATGGAGTAGCAGGGATCGGGCATCTCAATTGCGGGGAGTTCAACCTCGTTCTTGGGGTCGCAAACGGTGTCGCCGGTCTTCCAATCCATCTTGCCGACTGCAACGATATCGCCGCAGCATGCTTCCTTAACCTCAGTGGTCTTCTTGCCGCAGATGGTGTAAAGACGGCCGAGCTTGTCGGTGCTGCTTGCACGGACATTGCGCAGGGACAGGTCAGCGGTAATCTTGCCGCCCATAACCTTGATGAAGCTGTACTTACCGAACTGGTCGGAAACAGTCTTGAATACAAAGCCGAGTGCGGGAGCTGCGGGGTCAACCTCGGGAGCGGGAACATAGTCGCAAACTGCCTGGAGAACAGCCTCAGTACCGATGTTTGCCATTGCTGCGCCGCAGACAACGGGAACAACGCTGCGGTCCTTCATACCAAGCTTGATGCCGGTGATGATGTCAGCTTCGCAAAGCTCCATCTCTTCGAAGTACTTCTCCATAAGTTCCTCGGAAGCGCCTGCTGCGGTTTCCATGAGTGCCTCGCGGAGCTCAGCAACCTTGTCAGCGTCAGCTGCGGGAACGGGAATCTTTGCGGTCTTGTTGCCGTTGGACTGGTATGCAACATTGTGTACCAGGTCGATAACACCGGTGCCATCGGACATAGGTGCGATAACGGGGCATACGATGCTGCCGTACTTGCCCTGCAGTGCGGACAGTACATTGTAGAAATCGCCGTGCTCTTCGTCGAGCTTGGAGATATAGAACATAGTGGGAACATTAGCAGCCTTCAGGTACTTCCAGCTGCGCTCTGCGCCGACGGAAAGGCCGTCCTTTGCGGAGCAGAAGATAATGCCGGTATCTGCTACACGGATTGCGTCGTGAACATCGCCTACAAAGTCGAAGTAGCCGGGGCAGTCAAGTACATTGATTTTGCAGCCGCCGAATTCAACGGGTGCAACAGAAGTGGAAATGGTAATCTGGCGCTTGATTTCTTCAGCGTCGTAGTCGCAGACGGTGTTGCCGTCGGTTACCTTGCCCTGACGGTCGATAGCACCGGTCATGAACAGCATGCTTTCAGCAAGGCTGGTCTTACCGCTGTTGCCGTGACCCATAAAGCAAATGTTACGGATGTTCTTGGTTTCGTAGCTCATGTGTTGCTTCCTCTCTAAGATATATTATAAACTTTAAATTAAATCGCTTAAAACGCAATCGATTTATTATACACTACACAAAATTCGTTGGCAACTGTTTTTTTACACCTTCGTGGTGAAGCTGAGAATAAAAATGGGTATAAGCCATACAATCAGGTAGATAAGTGCCGTTACAACGCTAAGACCGCCGGTCATACTCAGAATGAACATAAGCAGAATGCCGATTACTGTGCTGAGTACGGAGAGCATAACGCAGATGCGAATTCTTGTATACAGACTCTTTGCATGCTCGGCAAGGTCAATAAACGGGCTGAGACCCTCGCGTGATACCAAAGCTGCGGGTTTGCTATCCTCAGAGGGTTCTGCGCCTGAGATTTCGTATCTCTCAGTGTATGACGGGAAATCAAAGCCGTCAGTTGCCATATCGTATTTAACCGAAAGCAGCTGCGGTGTTATGTTGAAGTCTCTTACTGCGAAAATCGGGTGACGCTCGGACTGCATAAGCGTGTAAAGCGCCTGCCTTACGGATTCATCGGGAGTGTAAGTCATTTCAAACATGCCGCAAATGGTTGTACCCTCGGAGATGTAGATACAGTTTTTGAACTTATATTCCTCAGGGAGATGAACACCCATAAGGTGCATAAAGCTTGCTGAGCCACAGTAAACCTCAACGCCGTCAACCATAGCGACAAGACCGCCGCCCTCGTGGCATTCAAAGTTTTCAACACGCAGGAGGCTGCCCTTGCCCTTTGCCATAAGGTCGGTAAAGGCGGGAGCAAGAATGCTGCCGGAGGCGGCAATTATGCTGCCTGCAAGAGAAACAACCTTTTCAGGCTTTAGACCTGCGAAAATTCTGACTCTTGAAATCTGAACATTTTCCTTCGGGAACAGGTCTGAGTCGGTGATTATCATATGTCTGCACTTGCCGAGGTCATACAGACCTGACCAGCCTGCAATTGCCGAGCCGCGTGTGATAAGGGTTTTCGCGGAAACAAAATTCGGGAGCGGGAAGGTCAGCAGCATTGCAACGGGTGCTGCGCAGATGAAAATACCCGAAAGAATGTGGGCATATGCCGAAAAGCTCTTGCTTACTGCTGCGCTGATAAGGCTGAGCAGCAGGGCAATAACGATAAGAAACGGTGCCATTACACTGTAAACGGTCTCGTCGGGACCTGCTTCTTCAGTGCGGCGGACAAAGCCCTTTGTGTCCATACGGGACTTAAGAATCGTGATACCGTCTCCGCTTACGGAGGTTTCGGCTGTAACCGTATAGGGCTTGCGCGAGGAGGAAACGGTGTTGAACACAATTCGGCTGCTGCGGCAATTCATAACCGAGCCGAGCAGTGAGAAGCTTATTGTAAGAGCGGGAACTGCGCAGAAGGGAAGACCCTGAGTTTTCATTCCTGCGGCAATAATGAAGCCGTCAATTACGCAGAACAGTGCTGAAAGGGCAATGAGTGAGTTTGCGTGAGGTCTGCGTTTTATAAGTGCCATAATGCCTGAGGTGATGATGTCAAGTCCTGTAATCATTACGGCAAGCAGCAGAATAAGGCAAACTGCGCTTTTTACGGAAATATCGTTCATCGCACCGAATACGGGCAGACCGAATGATATGTAGGCAAGAACAAGGCTGAGTGCAAAGGCAATTTTCATACGAAGGCGCAAAGCCTCGATATGACCTGTGTAGAACTTCGATGCCTTGTCGGGAGCCATCTCTTCGCCGAGGTCCTCCTCCTGAACGAGGGAGTCACTCAGCGATATCTTGCTCTGCTGAATCTTGAGCGCAATAAATGCCGCTGCAGATATAAACGGAGTTACAACCCGCTCTCTGAAGGACTCGGGTTTTCTTCTTGCCGAGCGCTTTGCCTTAGGCTCTTCATTTGATGCTTCAAAATCAATGTCACCATCAGCATAAGTGCCGTCTTCATCGATAGCTTCAGTACGAATATCCTCGTCTTTAACTGAGCTGAAAACTCTTGTCGACTCAAATTCAGTGCCGTCGGAGAAGTCATCGATTATCTGCTCAAGAAGCTCTGCGTCGGTAGGCTCGGGAAGCTCATCTTCAACTTCCTCTACGGATTCCGCGTCTTCCTCAACTTCTGCGTCTTCTGCCTCGTCAGCCTCGGGAGGCTCAACCACATTCTCGGCATTTATTGAGGCAATGACATCGTCAAGATTGTACTGCGGCTCCTCATCGGGAGCCTCCTTAACTGCCTCGACGGGTGCCTGCTCAGGCTCAGCCTCGGGTTCATCGTTAAGACCGAACTCAAGCCTTATTGCATCGGCGTCAAACTTCTCCTCAGCCTCAACGACATCGTCCCCGGCGTCAAACTCCTTGCGCACCGATTCGGCATCAAAGGCATAATCACCATCGGATACCTTCACCTCGGGCTCCTTAGCGGTAGAAGTCTTTTGGTAATCCGAGTCACTGAATGAGGTGCCGAGTATGTTGTCAATCTCGTCATATGCAATGTCTGAAACGGAGTCATAATCGAAGTCGGAGCGGTCTTTGCCGCTGCCGAACTCACGCATTATGCTCTCGAAGTCAAACTCTTCATCGACATAATAGATTTTTTTATCTTCGGTTTTATCCATATAATCTGTCCTATCCTGAGCGTATTAATTGCCGGAACGCTGGCGCAGAACCTCATACATAATGATGGAGGCTGCGGCGGAAGCGTTGAGGGAATTGATTTTGCCTACCATAGGGATGTTTACAATGAAATCGCAGCTTTCGCGTACAAGTCTGCCTATACCGTCGCCCTCAGAGCCGATTACAAGTGCCATTGAGCCTGAAAAATCGGTTTTCCAAAGGTCACTTGAGCCTCCTGCGGCAGCGCCGTATACCCACAGCCCCTTATCCTTGAGCTCTTTCAGAACTGCGGGGATATTGGGAACTCTCGCTATTGCCATATGCTCGGCAGCACCTGCGGATGCCTTGCCGACAATTGCGGTCAGACCTGCGCTTCTGCGCTTGGGGATGATAACACCGTGCGCGCCTGCGCATTCAGCGCTTCTTATGATTGCGCCGAGGTTTCTCGGGTCGCTTACCTCATCGCAGACAATGACAAACGGAGCCTCGCCGCGTTCCTGTGCAACTGCGAGTATATCGTCAACGCTGCAGTACTCGTTAACGCCGATAAGAGCAATAACGCCCTGGTGTGCGTGAGTAACGCTCATATTGTCGAGCTTGCGGCGGTCGGCATCGACAACGACTATGCCTGCCTCGCGCGCCTTTGAGGCAATATGACCGAGAGTCTTGTCGGTTTCGCCCTTTGCGATGAATATCTTATCTATGCTTCTTCCGACTCGCAGTGCCTCGATAACGGCATTGCGGCCTTCAATAATATCGTTCTTGATTTCTGAATTATTTTCGTTGTTATACATTTTTTCACCTACACACAATAATGCACCGTACATTATAGCATATGTATCGAAAAACTTAAAGACAAAAGTGAGCCCGTCGACAACTTTTTTATAGACTTTATATCATTTTAGTTGTACGATATAAACAGAATACTGAAAGGACAAAACAATGAAAAAGCTTAACAAAAAAATTGATATGTTCTGTTATAAGCATCCCAGATTTGGTGTTCCCAATCTGATGCTCTATATTGTCGTTGTAAGTCTTGCGGTATGGCTGCTTTCAACAATGGATACCAGCCAGTCGCTTTTGTCTTTACTGGAGTTTTCACCCGAACGCATATTCAAGGGTGAGGTATGGAGACTTATCACATTTGTGTTCATTCCGCAGTCACTCAGCATATGGGAGCTGGTGTTTTTCTATTTCTACTATTGGATTGGCAATGTGCTTGAAAAAGAGTGGGGCACACCCAGGTTCAACATTTTCATCATCAGCGGCATACTGCTGACCGCAATCTACGGCTTTGTAATTTACTTCGTAACGGGCGTGAGCATACCCGTAAGCACCTACTACATCTACCTTTCGATGTTCTTCTCCTTTGCAACTCTGTTTCCCGATGTTCAGGTGCTGTTCATGTTCATCATTCCCATAAAGATAAAGTGGCTTGCCTATGTTGACGCGGCAATATTCCTCTTTGCAATCTTCACAACACGCTTCCCGTTCAATCTTCTGCCTGTTGTTGCAATCGCAAACTACATCGTTTTCTTCGGAGCAGACCTTATTTCCACACTCCGCTCCAACAAGGCAAGATTCAATAAGACCACAGTTAATTTCAACAGAGAAAAGCAGAAAATCAAGTACGAGCAGAAGAATGCGTCCTACACGAGAAAATGCGCTGTCTGCGGCAGAACGGATACAGAGTTCCCCAATCTTGAGTTCAGATACTGCTCCCGTTGCGCAGGCTATCACTGCTTCTGTGAGGACCATATCAACAGCCATGTGCACTTTACCGAATAATTAAAACACGGTGGGATTCAGATGAAGAAGGCTAAGAAAAAGAAAAGTCCTATAGCAATAATAATTGAAATACTTATTCTCGTACTACTGCTGACATTGCTTGTTTATATCGTGCATTGCGGTATTGTTGCAAATTCAAACCCCGCACCGACAAATACGCCTGCACCGAGTGCGGAGCCTGCACCGACACCTACTCCCGAGCCTACGCCGACACCGGTTGGCGTTCCCGATTTCAAGCCGCATTCGATTGAGGGCACTGAGCCTGAAAACCTCGTTAAGGAAACTGCGGTTATGGTAGACGGCGAGCTTGTCGAGGATTATGAGAGCAAGTACGATATATGCTTTGACCTCGCTGAAAAATATACCGGGCTTGAGGGCGTTATCGGCTTTCGTGGTGATAACTACCGCTCAGGTGCGGCATACGGCACGGCAGAGGTAAGCAGCAAAACTCTTTCAAGCGTTTGGCAGGTCAATACGGGCGGACTTTCCGATGCTGACGGCAACCATTGGTCTGGCAGCGGATGGACGGGTCAGCCGCTTATCGTAAAGTGGCCCGATGCGACACGCAAGAATATGAGCTCGATGTATGACTGGGCGCGTGAGAAGGACGGTCTTGTTGAGGTTATACACGCAACCCTTGACGGCCATGTTTATTTCTACGAGTTGTCATCGGGTGAGTATACACGCGACCCGCTCAATCTCGGATATAACTTCAAGGGAGCGGGAGCGCTCGACCCGCGCGGCTATCCGATACTTTACCTCGGCTCAGGACTTGACAGTGTAAACGGCAGCTCGAGAGTGTTTGTCATTAACCTCATCGATAACTCCGTTATGTTCGAGTTCGGTCACCAGGAAAACTTCGCGTACCGCGATTGGAATATGTTCGATTCATCGCCGCTTGTTTGCGCTGATACGGACCAGCTCATTTACCCCGGTGAAAACGGCATTCTCTATATAATCCACCTCAATTCCAAATACAATGAAAGCACTGGTGAGCTTTCTGTTGAACCCGATAATATAGTCAAGTGGAAGTATAACGGTGTGCGCACGGGCTATTCCTACTGGCTCGGTGTTGAAAGCTCAGCGTCTATTATCAACAACTACATTTTCCTTGCCGATAACGGCGGAATGCTGATGTGTCTTGACCTCAATACCCTCAAGCTTGTATGGGTGCAGGACATTCTTGACGATACAAACTCAAGTCCCGTTGTCGATATAGAGGACGGTCATCCGTATATCTACATAAGTCCTTCGTTCCATGAGGGCTGGCGCGCATCTGATACCGCCGATATCCCCATATTCAAGATTGATGCCGAAACGGGCGAAATTGTATGGCAGGTTGATTATAAGTGCTATACCGTCAAGGATGTTTCGGGCGGTGTTCAGGGCACGATTGCCGTTGGCAAGAACGCGCTCTCTGATATGATTTTCGTACCCATTGCAAGAACACCGAGCGCAGGCGCAGGCGTGCTTGCCGCAATAAACAAGCATACGGGTGAGGTCATATGGGAAAAGGAAACCTCGGTTTACAGCTGGAGCTCACCGATTGATTTCTACGACTCCGAGGGTAACGGCTACATAGCCTACTGCAACTTCGGCTACAATATGTATCTGCTTGACGGCAAGACGGGTGAGCAGCTTGATGTCATTGATTTGGGTGGAAAAATCGAAGCATCGCCTGCAATGTACGAAAACTACATTGTAATCGGTACCCGAGCAAACCACACCTTCGGCATTAAGGTTAGCTGAGTGTAAGATTTTATTGAAATCGTTCAAGTTAAATGTTATTCTGTTCTCAGTAAGATAAATTTTAGTAAAGGATGCAGCATAAATGAGAAAAGTTATATTCTATTTCAGCCCCACCGGCGGCACAAAGGCAGTTGCCGATATCATCAATAAGGAGTGCGGAGATGTCCTCATGCAGGAGCTGACCACTCCCAGCATGGATGTTGAGCTCGATG
Source organism: Oscillospiraceae bacterium (assembly GCA_045643645.1). GTDB lineage: Bacteria > Bacillota > Clostridia > Oscillospirales > Oscillospiraceae > F23-B02. Next base: position 1,406 of record JAZULF010000080.1, on the reverse strand, counting down.
CAAACACTCTGGCATTTTTCTGCTTCCCCGTATATGCAGGCCGCATTCCCAAGCCCATGTATGACCGTATGAAGCAGGTTAAGGGCAACGGCACACCCTGCGTACATGTTGCGGTATACGGCAACCGCGCAGTTGACGATGCTCTGCTCGAGATGAGCGATGTAGCAAAGGCTTCAGGCTTTGTAACCGTAGGCGGCTGCGAGATTATCGCGCCCCATTCCGTAGACCCCAGCTTCGGCGCAAACAGACCCGACGCAAGCGACAGAGAGAAGATTCACGAGTTTATGATGAAGCTCGATGCAAAGGAAACTCTCAACGAGGTCAAGATGCCCGGCGACCCCAACTATGCAAAGAAGAAGGCAAGCGACCTGCCTCTGTATCCCAAGCCCTCCAAGGAGTGCATCGGCTGCGGTATCTGCTATAAGTATTGCCCCTCGGGTGCAATCAATGCAAAGCGTATGAAGACCAACAGAAGAAAGTGCATCAGCTGCATGCGCTGCGTCAGCATGTGTTCAACCGATTCACGCAATGTTTCCGCACCTATGAGACTTGCGGCGCGTGTTTACCTCAAAAAGACCTGCTCCGACAGAAAAGAACCCAAGTTCTATCTCTGATAAATACATAAAAAAGCAGTCAATCAAGCGATTGACTGCTTTTTTTGTTATGGAATAAAAAGAAAAGCTCTGAAATCTTACGATTTCAGAGCTTTTGCGTGGGCCGAGTGACTAGATTTGAACTAGCGGCCTCTTGAACCCCATTCAAGCGCGCTACCATCTGCGCTACACCCGGATTTCTAACGCCCGATTATAATAACACATCCATTCGACAAATGCAATACCTATTTTCAAAAAAATTAAAAAATTTCCCCCGCACAGAATACGGGGGGATTGGGCGGCGCGCCGTAGGGATTTACAGCCTTGAAAGAATCTGTTTCCAGCAATGCTTCGTTAAAAAGCCTCGGAATACATATCCGGTATTCCTGCGTTTTTCGCCTTGCCTTGCAGAAAACATCTCACTTTCAAGGTGCTGCGCAGTTTTGAGATAGCAATTTTTCGCTCAGACAAATAACAAAATACCGGTAATACTGGCTATGTATTACCGGAATTTTTTGTGTAGTATGGGCGGAAAAGAGCAGGTCAAAACCTATAAATCCCTACGGTGCACCGCCCTATAATCACTTTTTTACGGGGCACTGCATACCTGTGTTATCAATGGTATAGTCACCGCTTAGCAGTAGCTGCGACACGGGAACAATGGTGTAGCCGTCGGCAATAAGTGACTCGATAATTGTCGGCAGCGCCTCGGGCGTATTCTTTGCTGCGTTGTGGAACAGAACAATACTGCCTGCCTTTACATTGTTCAGCACGCGGCTTGAAATCTCGTCAGCGGAAAGGTCTTTCCAGTCA
>JAZULF010000079.1:0-3697 GCA_045643645.1 Oscillospiraceae bacterium | reverse complement strand
AGAGGGCGGCTTTACCGCAGGCGGCATCTATTACTCGGGTACCTCGGGAATATGTGAAAATGTGACGGCGCCGGTACGCGCGATTGTACTGATTTCGCAGGAAAAGCAAAGCACCGCCGAAAAATGTGCAGGTGCTGAGGCATTCAGAAGGCTGTTCCGCGAATGCGCATATTCAGCCGGTTTTGAGAGTGACCCCGTGAAAACCGCGGAGATTATTTCAGACGCAGTTAATGATATTGATATAGTAAAGCTCGGCTGTCTGCCGGACGAATCCGCCGTTGAGGCATTGGAAAACTACCTCCTTGGGAGATAAAAATGGACAACCAGTATGTAGAGTCAAGGACAAGTCAATATCTGCATATAAAGGCATCAAAGGCGGGAATTCCACTTTCGGGAACATTTGAGCTTACGCCCTGCTGCAACCTGAGCTGCAAGATGTGCTATGTCCGCAAGTCACGCAGTGATGTCGAGGCTGAGGGCGGTCTGATAAGCGCAGCGGAGTGGATTGCCCTTGCCGAAAAATGCAGGCAGAAGGGAATGCTTTATCTTCTGCTTACCGGTGGAGAGCCGCTTACTCACCCCGGGTTCAAGGAAATCTACACCGCGGTGCGAAATATGGGCTTTGTGGTGTCTATAAACTCAAACGGCACGCTCATAGATGACGATATGGTCGCGTTTCTTGCGGCAAATCCGCCTGCAAGAGTTAATATGTCCCTTTACGGAGCAAGCAGAGAAACCTACAACGAGCTGTGCGGAATTCCCGAGGCCTATGACAGAGCAATGTATGCGCTCAAGGCTATGCGCGCGGCGGGCATAACGGTTAAGCTCAACTATAGCGTAACAAAATACAACTGTACGGATATGAAGGGAATAATCGATACCGCACATGAGTGCGGATGCAATATTCAGGTGGCAAGCTATATGTTCCCGCCCCTTCGCCGCGACGGTACTCAGGTCGGACAAAACGACAGACTGAGTCCCGAGGAGGATATCAGCTACTGGCTTGAAAGCGAGCGGCTCCGTATGCCTGATGAGGACTTTATCAGTCGCTGCAAGGCACGCGCAGAGCGCTGCGGCGGCACGATTGACGAGGAATGTATGGATGCACCCACAGAGCATATACGCTGCAGAGCAGGCTCTACGGCGTTCTGGGTGGCGTGGAACGGTGACATCTCGCTGTGCGGTATGATTCCGGTCAGCTCCGCAAATATCCGCGAAACGGATTTTGACGAGGCGTGGAGAAAAGTGCGCGAGGACACGGCAAAGATATTTATGCCTGCAAAATGCACTGCATGCGCTGACCGAGAGGTATGTATGGTGTGCGCGGCAGCGTGCTACTGTGAAACGGGGCATTTCGGCGAGGCACCCGAGTATATCTGCAAGAGAACAAAGGCACTTATCGAAGAAAGCGAAAGAATATGCAAAGCTAAGGAGGAGAACGGTGAAGACTAATCCTGAATTCATAGCTCGCGATATAGCGGGCGAGCTGGTGCTTGTACCTGTTGGCACTGCCGCAAAAAATTACGGCGGTCTTGTAACCTGCAACGAGGTCGGAGCATTTATATGGAAAAAGCTCGAGGTCGGAATGGATATGGACGAGCTTGTGAGCGCCATTCTCGACGAGTTTGAAATTGACGAGCAGACCGCAAGAGCGGATGCCGAGGAATTTGTCGGCAAGCTCAAGGAAATAAGCGCAATTATATAAAATAAAAAAGCATCGGATAAGAAATTATCCGATGCTTTTGATTTATAGGATTTATCAGCCGAAGATGTCGATGGGGAAATCATCAACGAAGGTCTGCTGACCTGCTGCGGTGAAGTGAATGCCGTCGGGAGTGAAGCCCGTTGCAAGTGCGTAGGGGTCAGCGGGGTCAGCGAGGCTGGGGAATGCAATGTAGCCGTCTGCAGGGCAGTCATCGCTTGCAAACCATGCATTCAGTGCCTGGCGTACAGAGTCAATTTCCTGAGTCCACTGAACATCGTCGCCGGTGCCGAGAATGTTGCGGGTGTAGCCCTTCCAGGGGGTCAGCTCTGCGAAGTAGATTTCTACGCCGTTTTCGTGTGCCATCTCAACAAGCTGAATGTAGCCGTCAATCATCTCGTCAACGGTTACGGGAGTGAGCTTGTCAGCCTTGCTCTCGCAGTAGGGATGAACGATATCGTTGATGCCGAGCTTGACAACAACATACTTGACGCCTGCCTGCTGAAGAACATCGCGGTCGAAGCGGTCAAGACCTGCCTCACCGAGAACATTTGCAGCAACGCCGACACCGTCAGCAACAAGGCGGTTGCCCTTGATTGCCTGCTGGGTTACGCTGATGTTGGTGATACCGTTTGCCATGAGCTTTGCCTCAAGCAGACGGGGAATTTCGTTTGCAACGGTGGAGTCACCGAAGATTACGCAGTTTGCGCAGCTTGCATCGTCAGCGAGAACCTCAATGCCCTTGAGTGCGGGGATTACCTGATAATCACCGGAGTCAGCGGAGAGGGCGAGGGGAATGCCGAGTGCCATAGAACTGATGTGAGTATAATTGCCTACGGTTGCATAGGTGTCACCGCCGATGAGACCGATGGTGCGCTGAGTGTTGAAGCCTCTGAAGTAGGTGGTAACGGTGAGCTTCTCACCTGCGGTTACGGAGAAGCTGATGGGGTCGGAGGTTACAACCTTACCTGCGGGAATTACCTTGTAGGTCTTGCCGCCGAAGGTGACATCGGTAATGGTCTTGGACTGCACGGTCTTGGAATCCTTACCGGTAGCGCCGATGGTGCATGCGGAAATTGTAAGCGGAGTTACGCCGAATTCGTTGGAGAATACCAGGCGGACCTGCTCACCGGTTGCGGTGGGGGTGAGAGTTACGCGGGAGGATACAGCCGCGAGGGTTACGCCCAGCTTAACAAGAATGCCGAGGTCGTTGAGGCTTGCGCTGATAGGACTGGTGCTCCATGCGGAAACCCAGTTATCGTCTGCTGCTTCAGCAGATGCGCCCATGGGAATGATTGATGCAATAAGCAGAACAACCAAAGCAACGGAAAGAAGTTTCTTAATCTTTTTCATCATTTTCCTCCGAAATGTTAGTCAGAACGCTTATATATTAAATTATTGAAGCAATAATGTCAATATGATTACAAAGCCGAAGTTAAATTTTTGGCGAAATATTGAATGAATAATATAAAACAGAGATGGAATTCACCTCTGTTTTATTCTTCGAATATAAGCTTGATTGCCTTGCTGTCATAGCCGCATTCGGCATCGGGGAATATCGCCTGTACGGTGTTAAGATAATCCTCAGGAGAGTTAATCATCTGCGAATAGTGCGTAAGCCATAGACGGCGCACATTTGCAGCCTTTGCAAGCCGGGCTGCCTGCGAAAATGTGCTGTGTCCGTAAAGCACAGCCAAGTCAGCCTGCTCATCCTCGGCATAGGTTGCATCGCAGACGAGCAAATCGGCATTCTTCGCAGCGTTAAGCAATGCCTCGCAGGGCGCAGTATCACCGCTGAATACAAGCTTAAGTTCCTTGCGGGCATTGCCCGTACCCGCCTCGGCAGTAAAAACTTTGCCGTCAACATCTACGGTTTCTCCGTATTGAAGTCTGCGCCACAAAGCAACGGGAATACCAAAAGCCTTTGCCTTTTCGGGCAAAAACTCAGGCGGTCGGGTGAGAGAAAAAGTATAGCCGCAGCTTGCAACTCTGTGC
>JAZULF010000078.1:0-5242 GCA_045643645.1 Oscillospiraceae bacterium | reverse complement strand
CGTATCTCGTCAATATTTTCCTTGACGGTTTCGTATAAAAAGCCGCGTTTTGGCTGCCCGTTTGTGCCTAATTCGCTTTGGTCTGCCCACCAAGCAGTATTAGCGCCTTTTCGTGTGTTCTCAATGCCGAGTATCAAGTCGGTTTCCTTCTTGCGTACCCACATCTGATAACGCTTCGGCGCATACTTCATCTTTTTGGTGTATTTGCTAATTCCGCGCACTTTCGCAGCTACCTTGTACAGCACAAAGCGCCCAACATCTTGCAAGGCTCGGCGCGTTAACTCGTTAATGTAGTAATTCGCCCTGTCGCATTTACTGACATATTCAACGCCGCCCTTTTTCATTTTGACAACTGACGGAACAGCCATTAATGCACCCTCTCAAGTGTGAGTTCAATCTCGTGCCGGTTGGTCTTGTAACTACGAATTATCTCGTATTCAATGCCGCTGTATTCGCAAAATCGCTGCCCACTATACTCAAGCACATCGGGCAATGTAATCTTGATTTCCGGCTTTCTGCCCACGGCTGCGGCTTCATAGGTTTCCTTGTAGCCAACGCTGTTTACTCTGCAAAACAATGTGGTACGCTCCGTGACGATTTCAACGGCAGCACCGTATGCGTTAACGGTTGCTTCTTTAGTGAGCAATGTTACTTCATCATTGTACATATATCACCAATCCCGTCTTCGTTATAATCAGAGCTTAACGCCATTGCGATTTTTAGTGCTTCAAACGCCGCACCGTACTGCTCGCCCTTGCCGAGAAAATCGTTCTGCCAACGGCAATACAGTTTGACGGCTTTTGCAACTAACGGGTCATTCTCAACGCGATTTTCCACGCCCGATATGCCGAGCTGAATTAGTGCCGCGTCAATGTCGGCGCGTATGTCGTCATCAAGGGCGGTTGTGTGTATGCGTAGATTTGTTCTTACTTCTTCAAGTAGTGTCATTTTCGCCCTCCTTATTTAACAATGCAGGGAGAGGATTGCTCCCCTCCCCGTTTTTTGATATTAGGTAGATGCCTTAACAGTAAGAGTTGCAAATGCCTTGGGAGCGATAAGAGCGCCCTCGCCGCGAGCATAGCCGGAGTAAGTGATTACATGCTTCTTAATATCGCGGTCTGCCTCAACCATGATGTCCTGTACCATGTTGTATACAACCTGTCCAGCATCGCCGATGAGCAGAACATCGCCGGAAACTGCATCTTCAACCTTAACAGGAGCGCCGAGCAGATAACCCTCGATGCCTGCCTGTGCGTTAGGCTGGAAGATGGGTCTGCCGTTCTCGTCAACCATAGATGCGAGATAGCCGTAAATGGTAGCTTCAGAAGCGTAAACAACCTTGCGCTTTGCGTTCTTGATTACTGCGAATGCTGCGGTTACATCAGCCCATGCGATAACGCCTGCGGCTGCGGTTTCGATTTCGTTGTTGGTGTCATCGTAATCGCTGAGAATCTGAGCAACAACATCAGCAGCGAGAGCTGCGCCGATGCGGTCTGCAATCTCGTTGGTAAGAAACTGCTCAAATGCATCGATGCTCATCTTTGCCATTGCATAAGAAATGTCAACATGCTTGCTGAAGTCCTTGCCGGCGAGAGTTACCTTAACAAAGGTGTTAATCTCGTCATCGTTTGCGGTTGCCTCGTTGACGGACTTTGCATCGCCCTGAGTAATTGCGGTGCGCTTTGCGACTTCAAGGATAGTGCCGGTGCGGTACATGGTTACATCGCCGAGAATGCTGTGCTGCTCCTCAACGAGGTCCCAAATCTTGTTTGCCATAGTACGCGGCAGAACATTGCCGGAGCCGTAAGTTGCATCAGTGGTGGTTGCCACAAAGTCAACTGCGGTACGCTCCTCTGCGCTCAGCTCTACGCCGAGCATTGCCTTGAGAAAACCAGTGCGGTATTCTGCGGATTCTACATTGTAACGCTTTTCTTCCATTTTGTTATTCTCCTTAATATCAATATCTCTTACCTCGACCACGCCGATGCCGTTGGCGATGTCATCGAGCTGCTTTTTCCTTTTTTCTGCGGCATCAAGAATGTTTTTGCGCTCCTCTTTAAGGGAACGCACTTCTTCCTCAAGTGCATCGAGGTTTGCTTCGGGTGCATCAAGCTCAACCTTGATTTCAGCCATACGAGCCTCGATTTCCTCAAATCTCGTCAATGTTTTCTACCTCCATAAGTAGTTTGAGTCTGCGTTTCTGACGCTCGCGAGCTTCACGCTCAAGCAACTCCTGCTTCTCGCGCTCAATGTATCCCTCAAACGCGGAACGAGCCGAAATATCGGTAAACGGGTTAGCCGGAACATCAACCGAGCTGACATCGTAGACCTTTTTAATTGCTTTGATTGTGCGGAGATATTCGCCTTCGCCAATCGATTTGATTTCGTCATCTGCGACAGTAAAAGCAAATGACATCTGATACACAAGACCGCTGACTATGGCATTGTGTGCCTGCCTGCCTTCCTCAATTGTGCCGAGGTCTGCTGCGGTAAATAGCCCGACGTTATCAACCTCGAGAAGAAGTGTGGGGTCTTTGCCGCGCTTCATCTTCGTGCGTGCAAAGCATTTGCCCTCGTGATTGTGCAAAAAAAGAACATCTGACATATCTGCGTTGTCAAATGCTCTTGCATCAATTTCCTCAAAAAATTTTGTTTCACCATCATCCCACAAGAGATACGGCTGGTTGAAGGTTGTCGCATATCCTTCAACATAGTAATCAGTGTCAAGCCGCTGCTCTGCCCTGTTTTCTTTCATTTCAAGAACAGGCATTGCGCGGTATTCACGCTCACTCTTCTTCGGCATCTGCGCTCACTTCCTCCTTTGTTTTTTCGTTTGCGTTAGCATACTCACCGCGAATGACGCGAACATCTCCGCCGTCAACAGCAGGCATATTGAATATCTCGCGTGCATCGTTCAGAGTGATGATTCCGCGGTCAATAAGCTGAGTCGCGATGTTTAGCTTTTCGTCATTGCTTGCGTACTGCAACCTGTTAGCCGAGAATATTATCTCGTTGCCAAAGCTGCGCTCACGCTCGGTGAATGTCATATTTGTCATTACGAGCGAAAGCTGGATTGCAATAGGCTCGATAACAGACTCATAAAACGCCGCCCATTCGCTTGAGGTGTACTTGCTCTGCAAAATGTTTTCGTTCACGCCGAAGTAATTGAACACATTGCGATTAATCAAATCCATCTGTTCCGCGTCAACGATGTATGGCTTGCTTTCAATCTGCTTGACCTCAGAATATTTTGGGTCATACATCAGCACGCCGCCGTTATTCTGTGCGGACAGATTGTTAGCGACAAAACGCTTGCGCTCTTTTTCAATGTCATCGGGTTTAAGCGTCTGCGCCAGTTTTGCCATAAATCGCAGAGTTGCAGAGGATTTAACACCCTCAACTATGCCCTCGTCAACTGTCGAGAGCATACGCAATGTCGGCATTAGCGCGTTGTTGCTTTCACCGAAGATGTCATCGCGGTACTGCATCTGATTAAGCAAGCCGACTTTTTCAAGCTCCATAACCGCATTCGCGCCGTCGCTGAATGTGTAACGCACGAAAACAGTACCCTTGTTGTCGGTAACAAGTTTGCACTCACTCGGCAAAACCGGGAAATAGCCAACAACTTTTGAAAATGTCGGGTCAAACAACGGAATTATAAAGGCGTTATTCTGTGTCAGCAGAATTGTCACGAGCCTATATATAAATTTCGTTGTATCCATAAACGGATTAGGCTGTGTCTGAAGTCTTTTCTGAAGTTCGGGATTTGATGCGCCCAACACTTCCGGCTTTAACTTCGCGCAATGCTTGGCAATCGTATGAATTGCTGCGCGAGTCTGCGCCATTTCATACAAACCACCGTTAAAGGTTGTAAAAATCGGCTGATACGCCGTTAAGGTCTGAAAGTATTGCGACACTTGCTGTTCTGTTGCTTTCTTCGGGAACAGCATTTCTCTAAGCCCCAATTTATCACCCTCATTCGTTCAAATTTATGTACTCATCCTTCTTGTCGCAGAGGACTTTGTACGCATCAAGCAAAGACATAAAGCCGTCAATCCTCCGGCGCGCATCAAGGCTTTTAACGGGTTGTATGTTGCCGTTGATGTCCGCTTTTGCGTTTGTGTTGAGAAAACAGAATTTATCCACAGGGTTATTGTTATAAACGATGTGGTGCGCATCAAATTCCGCTTTCAAATCCTTCATTGGCTGAGATAGTGTAATCGCGCCCTGCCGTATTGGTATCATTGCACGCTCACCAAATTCAGCCTTAAATTCACGCAACAAACTGTCATCTATATGCCACGGGTCATATCCGATATAGAGAGTGTACAAATCATCAACTTCGCGCAGTTCCTTAAACCATTCAAGGAATACCCGCTTGTCGCACTTGTTGCCCTCGCAAGTTCGCATATAACCTTGCTTGACCCACAAATCATATGGCGCATTATCTCGTTCTCTGCGCCTGCCCGTTTTGCCCGTTAAGGAAAGCACGCACTCCGGTATCCAATACATTGATTTAACATATATCTTCGGGTCATTCGGGCGCATCATTATCGCTTTCGCGCTGTTCAAGTCTGTTGTATCAGCTGCATCAAAGCCGCCGATGCAGTAATCAAACTTTATGTCAAATGTTTCCTCGTTATTGAGTTCTTCCCACTTGAGGAATGCACTTTCGCTGTTCTGCTTTAGGTTAAAATCTTTAGTGAGCAATGTCGGCTTGAAGCTTGGGTCATCTTTTGCCTTCTGCACGCACTCACGCAAAAACTCGATGCTTTTTATTGCACCGAGTCCCGGGTTTGCTTTTATATATGCACTTTCGTCAAGCCATTCACTTTCATCATCAAGCTCGTAAATCCACGGCAAAAAACGCGGATTATCATTCTTGCCGTCAAGAACACCGCAGGCATATTCGTATTGGTCATCGAAGATGTTGCCGCGCACAAATCCATTAGTGGTGATACACACAAGCAGCGGTTGCACTCTTGCCGACATACCTTGATATAGCAAATCGAACACATCGCGGTTTTTAAGTGCTGCAAGCTCGTCAATAACGGCGCAATGAATATCCAAGCCGTCAAGATGGTTTGTTTCAGATGCGAGTGCCTTGATAAAGCCAAGATTGGGCGAGAAATAAAGGTCAACAGCTCGCTTCTTAATGTGCTTTGCCAATAGCGGCGACTTCTGCACCATCTTGTGGCAAGCAGCAAATGTTATCTTCGCCTGGTCTAATGCAGTTGCCGCT
>JAZULF010000077.1:0-4342 GCA_045643645.1 Oscillospiraceae bacterium | reverse complement strand
GCACCCATGTTGTAATGGAGGTTTCCTCTCATTGACTGGTGCTCAAACGCGTTGCCGGCATTTTGTTTGAGGTCGGCGTTTTCACAAATCTTACGCAGGACCATCTCGATTTCCATCACACGATGGAGGAGTACGCCGAGGCAAAGGCAAAGCTCTTTACAATGTGCAAAACAGGCTGCATAAATGCCGATGACGAATGGCATAACAAAATGTGTGAGAATGCAAGCTGTAAGCTTATTAAATTCTCCGCAGAGCGCAATGATGCAGACCTTGTTGCAAAGGATATAAGGCTGTCAGCCGCAGGTGTGCGCTTCTGCGCTGTTACGGAAAACGGACTTGAGCGTATAAAGCTTGCAATCCCCGGCAAGTTCTCCGTATATAACGCACTCGGCGTTACCGCGGTAGGTCTTGCACTTGGAATAAGCCTTGCAGAATGCGCCGATGCACTCGGCAGCGCAAAGGGCGTAAAGGGCAGAATGGAGCTTGTGCCGACTGAGGATGACTACACAATTCTCATCGACTATGCACATACCCCCGACGCACTTGAAAATGCGCTCAAGGCACTGCGCAGCACCGAAAACGGCAGACTTGTCGTCCTGTTCGGCTGCGGCGGTGACCGCGACAGAACAAAAAGACCCATTATGGGCGGAATTGCCGCTGAAAATGCCGATTTTGTCATTGTAACCAGCGACAATCCGAGAACAGAGGACCCCGAGGAGATAATCCGTGAGATAGTTTCGGGCATAAAGGGCAGAAAGAACCAGTACAAGGTTATCTGCGACAGACCCGATGCAATCAGATGGGCAATTGACAACCATATGCCGAATGATGTAATATTGCTTGCCGGCAAGGGCCATGAGGACTATCAGGTTGTCGGTCACGAAAAGCACCACATGGACGAGAGAGAAATCGTTGCAGAACATATAGAGAAGAGGAAAAACAGATGACATTTAAGCTGATGCTCGCTTTTCTGCTTGCGTTTTTAGTTGCCGTAGTAGTCGGCAAGTACTATATTCCCTGGCTCAGAAAGATGAAGGCAGGGCAGGAGATAAAGGAAATAGGCCCGTCATGGCATATGTCCAAGACCGGCACACCGACAATGGGCGGCGTAATCTTCATCGCAGGCTGCATAGTTGTATGCCTTACCGTAGGCTTCAGCGCAATGCAGAACGGTGATTATGCCCACATTTTCGTTCTGCTGTTTGCACTGGTGTTCGGTGCAATCGGCTTCCTTGATGACTGGGAAAAGCTGCGCAAGAAGCAGAATCTCGGTCTGAGTGCAAAGGCAAAGTTCCTGCTTCAGCTTGTTGCCGCACTTGTATTTGTGCTGCTTATGCGCAAGCTCGGCTATGTTTCCACACATCTTTACATTCCTTTCTGGAATGTTGAGGTCTATATCCCCGAGGCAATTTACTTCATTCTCGCAGCATTCATCATTGTCGGTACCGTAAATGCTGTTAACATCACCGACGGCGTTGACGGTCTTGCAAGCGGCACCTCAATGCCCGTGTTCTTCTTCTATGTTGCGGTAACATTCCTTTGGGGTGACCGTTATCTGTCCCTCGGCATCTTCGCATCTGCGCTGATGGGCGGACTTTTAGGCTTCCTTATGTATAACTTCAACCCCGCAAAGGTGTTTATGGGCGATACAGGCTCACTGTTCCTCGGCGGTGCGGTTGCGGCACTTGCATTTGCATACGATATGCCGCTTATCCTGATAACCCTCGGCATCGTGTTCATAATCGAAACTCTGTCCGATATTATTCAGGTTGCTTACTTCAAGCTTACTCACGGCAAGCGCGTGTTTAAGATGGCACCGTTCCATCATCATCTGGAGATGGGCGGCTGGACGGGCAAAAAGTGGAAGGAAAAAGAGCTTTTCTGGCTGTTTACCTGCACCTCCCTTATTTTTGCAATAATTTCATTCGTAGGAATATATAATCGTTTCCAGTTCTGATATTCGGAGGAAACAGGTATGCAGTATGGCAGTACCGGACTCGTAACACGGGAAACGAAAGATAAAGCGAGACGCGCAAGGTTAGATATTCCGTTCCTCGTGCTCGTATTACTTTTGCTTACTATCGGAGTTACAATGGTGCTGTCTGCAAGCTTTGCAAGAGCATACTATGACCCCGGCAATGTAACCGGCGGAAACCCGACCTATTACTTTATCCGCCAGCTTATATTTGCACTCCTCGGCGTAGCGGCAATGATATTTGCCTCGCGGCTGCCGATGGGCTTTTACAAAAGGTTTTCAATACCGGTTTTGCTGATTGCAATTGCGCTTTTGCTGCTTGTGCCGCTTATCGGCGTTGAGGCAAACGGCGCAAAGCGGTGGATAGGCATAGGCAGCCTCACGCTGCAGCCGTCGGAGATTGCGAAAATCGGTATCATATTGGCCTTTGCAGTGCTAATCTGCAATAACCGCGGCAGGATGAAAAGCTTCAGATACGGCATCCTGCCGTTTGTGGCAATTCTGCTTGTGGTTGTGGGCCTGCTCGTTCTTGAGCCGCATTTTTCGGCATCAATCATAATCGTCGCAATCGGCGGAGTTATGGTTTTCCTCGGCGGCGCACGGCTTGTTTGGTTTATCGCTGCGGCGGTTGCGGCGGGCGGCGGAATTGCCGTTCTGCTTACGATGTTTCCGTATGCATCAACGAGAATCACAACATGGTTAGACCCATTCTCCTCAACCTCGGATGAGGGCTATCAGATTGTACAGTCACTGTATTCAATCGGCTCGGGCGGTCTTACGGGACTCGGACTCGGGCAGGGAAGACAGAAGTATCTTTATCTTCCCGAGGAGCATAACGATTTTATCTTCTCCGTTGTCTGCGAGGAGCTTGGCTTTATAGGCGCGCTGCTTATTCTGACGCTGTTTGCACTGCTTATCATCCGCGGCTATTGGCTTGCAATGCACGCAGCGGACCGATACGGCTTTCTTGTCGGCGCAGGAATAACAACACTGCTTGCCATTCAGGTTATACTGAATGTGTCGGTTGTTACAAACCTCGTTCCGTGCACAGGAATATCACTGCCGTTTTTCAGCTACGGCGGTACGGCACTGCTTATTCAAATGGCGGAAATGGGAATAATTTTGAGTATGTCAAGGGATATACCTGCCAAACGGGCAGGATAGAAAGGACACATAGATATGAGATTTATGTTTGCGTGCGGTGGCACAGCAGGCCATATCAACCCCGCAATTGCGGTTGCTGGCAGGCTGCGCGAGCTTATGCCCGACTGCGAGATTCTGTTTGTCGGATGCGTAAGGCAGATTGAAACAAAGCTCGTGCCTAAAAGCGGATATGATATAAAAACCGTTAGAGTGTGCAATATCAGCCGCGAAAAGAACATTCGCGGACTGCTTCACAATATAAAGGCACTGTATTTTCTTATAAAATCAACAATTCAGTCTAAGAAGATTATCAAAGACTTCAAGCCTGACATTGTTATCGGAACTGGCGGCTATGTCTGCTATCCCGTGTTGAAAAACGCGGCAAAGCTCGGTATACCCACCGCCGTTCACGAGAGTAATGCCGTTCCGGGACTTACAACAAAGATGCTTTCAAAGTTCGTTGACAAGATAATGCTCGGCTTTGAGGAAAGCAGAAAGTTCTATAAGCATCAGGAAAATACCTGCGTAACGGGAACACCCGTAAGAGGCGAATTCGCAACATACTCCAAGAAAAGCGCAAAAGCAGAGCTTGGCCTGCCTGCAGATAAGCCACTTGTTGTATCCGTGTGGGGTTCTCTCGGTGCGGCTAATATGAACGCTGCAATGTGCGAGTTCATACGCCTTGCAGGAAGCAACCCAGGGTTTAACCTCATTCATTCCGCGGGCAGCGAAGGCTATGAGGAAATGGTTACCGCACTGCAGGAAACAGTTCCCGACTACGAAAGGAACGGAATGGATGTCAGAGAGTACATATACGATATGCCTCGCGTAATGGCAGCTGCCGATATTGTGCTTTGCCGCGCAGGCGCATCAACAGTTTCTGAGCTTACCTATATGCACAAGCCGACAATCTTTGTCCCTTCACCGTATGTAACGAACAATCATCAGTTCAAAAACGCAAAGGTGATTGAGGATGCAGGCGGTGCAAGAATTTTTGAGGAAAAGTTCCTTGACCCGGCTGAGCTTCTTGAGGATGTAAAGCGCATTCTGTCCTCAAAGGAGGAGCTTGAAAAAATGTCCGCAGCAATGGCAAAGCTTGCAATGCCCGAAGCAACGGATATAATCACAGAGCAGATTCTTTCGCTCTGCGATAAAAAATAACAAATAATAGCCTCGCAGCATAGAATGACCTGATTTCAGATTCTTTTCTGCGAGGTTTTTTTA
>JAZULF010000076.1:0-1692 GCA_045643645.1 Oscillospiraceae bacterium | reverse complement strand
CCTCGGCTGCGGCTCGGGAATTTTGCCGCTGCTGCTTCTGTACCGCAGCGAAAAGCTCGCGATGACGGGACTTGAGATTAATCCCGGGGCGGCAGAATGTGCGCGCGCAAACGCAGCTGAAAACGGACTTTCAGAGCGCTGTAATATTGTGTCGGGTGATATCCGACGCTGCCGCGAGTTATTCAAATCGGGGGAGTTTGACCTCGTTGTTTCAAACCCGCCGTACTTTGCCGAGGGCAGCGGAAAGCTAAGCCCCGACGAGCAAAGGGCGGCTGCGCGCGGTGAAACAATGTGCACGCTTGAGGATATTTGCAAGGCGGCGGCGTATCTTTGCCGCACGGGAGGGAGCTTCTGCCTTGTACACAGAGCGGAGCGCCTTGCCGATGTAATATGCCTTCTGCGAGGGTACGGACTTGAGCCTAAGCGCCTGCGTACCGTGTCGCACGATGCGACGAAGGAGCCCTCGCTTGTGCTGATTGAGGCACGCCGCGGAGGTGCGCCCGGAATGAAAATAATGCCGCCGCTGTTTATAAGAAACGCAGACGGCAGCGAAACTGACGAGATACTTAAAATTTATCACAGGGAGGCAGGAGTATGAGCGGTAAGCTGTACCTTGTCGGAACACCGATAGGAAACTTAGGCGACTTTTCGCCGCGAGCAATTGACACACTCAACGAGGTGGATTTCATCGCCGCCGAGGATACAAGAGTAACGCTCAAGCTGCTCAACCACTTTGACATCCGCAAGCCGATGGTAAGCTATTTTGAGCATAATAAATACGCCTCGGGCGCAAAGATATTCGAGCGCATTGCGGCAGGCGAAAGCTGCGCGCTTGTTACCGATGCGGGTATGCCCGCAATCTCCGACCCCGGCGAGGACATCGTGCGTATGTGCGCGGAAAACGGCGTTGAGGTCGTAACCGTGCCCGGTCCGTCGGCACTCATCTCCGCTATCGCACTGTCGGCACTGCCCACGGGCAGATTCTGCTTCGAGGGCTTTCTGTCCACCGCAAACAAAAGCCGCCGCGAGCATCTTGAGAGTCTGAAAACCGAAAAGCGTACAATGATTTTCTACGAGGCACCGCACAAGCTGATGCGCACGCTCGAGGATATGAAAAACTGCTTCGGCGCGGACAGAAAAATTTCGCTCTGCCGCGAGCTTACGAAAATCCACGAGGAAACAGTACGCACAACGCTCGGCGGAGCAATCGAGCATTTCACGGAAAAACCGCCCAAGGGCGAGTTTGTGCTTGTCATTGACGGCGCACCCGAGGCGGAAAACGAGTACTGCCTTGACGATGCGCTCGAGCTTGTCGCGAAGTATCGCGGCGAGGGCTTAAGCCATAAGGCAGCCTGCAAAAAGGCGGCAGCCGACACGGGCTTTGCCGCAAACGAGCTGTACGACGCATCACTGAAAAAGTGAAGAAATAAAAAAACAATCCGCTGTTCTTAAAATGAACGGCGGATTGTTTTTTCGGTAATAATCATATTTTGTCCTTCAGCTTCTTGATGCATTCAGGGCAGATGTTCTTACCTTTGTAGTTGATAATATTCTTGGTGCTGTCGCAGAAGATGCAAGCGGGATGATACTTGCGAAGAACGATTTTATCGCCATCAACAAAAATCTCCAGAGCGTCCTTCTCGGCAATGTCAAGAGTGCGGCGCAGCTCGATAGGGAGCACTATGCGGCCCA
>JAZULF010000075.1:0-3665 GCA_045643645.1 Oscillospiraceae bacterium | reverse complement strand
CTTATTTCGTCTGCCAGAGGCTTATACATAAAAGTACCTCACTGTTGATGTTTTCAATAATAGGTGCTATGATTTTATCAAGATAATCTAATCTCTCAGGAGTGATGTTATGCGCACGGAAAAACAGGTGCTTGAAATAGTAAGACTGCTCGAGGAGGAATACCCCCTCGCCGAATGCACGCTCGATTACAAGAAGGACTACGAGCTTTTGTTCTCAGTCCGTCTTGCCGCGCAATGCACCGATGCAAGAGTCAATATGATAACGCCCGCTCTGTTTGAGCGCTTTCCCACCCTCGAAAGCTTTGCCGAGGCTGAGGTCGAGGAGGTTGAGAAATATGTCCACTCCTGCGGCTTTTACCGCGCAAAAGCGCGCGATATTGTCGGTGCGGCGAAGATGCTCGTAGAAAACTACGGCGGCAGAGTGCCCGACAGTATGGAGGAATTGCTGAAGCTTCCCGGTGTCGGGCGCAAGACCGCAAACCTTATCCTCGGCGATGTTTACAACATTCCCGGCTCAACGGTTGTCGATACCCATTGCATACGCATCTCAAACCGCCTCGGTCTTGTCGATGACCTAAAGGACCCCGTCAAGATTGAGCTTGAGCTTCGCAAGGTTTTGCCGCCCGAGAAAAGCTCCGACTTCTGCCACCGCATTGTTCTGCACGGCAGAGCCGTCTGCGATGCGCGAAAGCCCAACTGCGATGCCTGCTGCTTAAAGCCGCATTGCAAATTCTGCGAGGGCTGATTACAGCTTTTTGTCCTTATCTATAATTGCCTGCAGGCCCTGCTGAACGGCGGTTTCAAAGCCGAGTTCCTTCAGCTTGCACACACCCTCGATGGTTGTGCCGCCGGGAGAGCAGACCTTGTTCATAAGCGCGACGGGGTGCTCATCCGAGTCCATTGCAAGCAGACCGCTGCCGACTACGGTTGCGGTTGCAAGCTCCTCGGCAAGAGGTCTTGCAAAGCCTGCGCGCACGCCTGCCTCGGCAAGCGCATCGATGTACAGAAGCACAAACGCGCCCGAGGCTCCGCCGAGTGCGGAGAATGCGGGGAACATTTTTTCCTCAATATGATACACCTTGCCGACGGTTGAGAAAATGCCGTCGGCGATTTTTATATGCTCATCGCTTGCATTCTTGCCGCCGCAGATTGCGGTGACAGATGCCTTGACCTTTGCGTTTATATTCGGCATTATGCGCACAACGGGTACGCCCTTTTTGAGCTTTTCCTCGTACCATGCGCAGCTTTTGCCCGCGGCAATTGTGAGCACGGTCTTGTCGGCAGAAATAAGTCCGCCTATCTCGTCAAGCAAAGTCAGCATAACCTGCGGCTTGACTGCAAGCACTATGACCTCCGACTTCTGCACAACCTCAGCTGCGCTTTGGCAGGGAATGAGTCCGTGCTTTTCCTTGAGCGCAAAGGTTTTACCCTCCGAGCGATTGTAGCCGTAGAGATTGTCGTTTTTGAATTTTCCGCTTGCCGCCATACCTGCAATGATGGCGCCTGCCATATTTCCGAGTCCGATAAATCCGTACTTCATGGTAATACCTCGCTTTTCAGGGCTTTGTTTCCTTATATTTTACCATTTATATACCGATTTCACAAGCATTACGGCGCTTGTGAAAAAATAATCCTGAAAACATGTTGACAAATAAAGTTTTGCGTATATAATGACCTTGTCAATTGAACAGAGCATGATAGAGGCGCGGTAGCCATCAGTAGTTTTGTAAAACGCCGGGAAGCGTTAAGCGAAAGGGGTCACCGCCGAAGAATCGATTTCTTTCCCGAGGGGTCGGTGTCTGGGCCGTAGGAGAACATCCTGCGGACTGTCGCAATTGCGGAGAGCTGTCATGATCCGGCATGAATAAAAATTTCTGTTGAGTCATGAAGCGTCATGGCTCAATTTTTTGTTCATGGAAAGGATAGTTCAAATGGAATTCGCAAACACCTTCTGGGCTCTCGTCCCCCCCTTAGTCGCAATTATACTTGCGCTCATCACAAAGGAGACCTACAGCTCCCTGTTCGTCGGCATCTTAGTCGGCGCACTTCTCGTAACGGGCTTTGCTCCCGTCGGTACTCTCGACACCATGATTAACGAGGGCTTCGTTCCCGCAATCAGCGGCAACGCAGGTATCTTCATGTTCCTCGTAATCCTCGGCATCATGGTCGCACTTGTTAACGCCGCAGGCGGCTCGGCAGCATTCGGCAAGTGGGCAGCAAAGCATGTCAAGTCCCGCGTAGGCGCAGGTCTTGCAACCTTCGTTCTCGGCGTACTCATCTTCATCGATGACTACTTCAACTGCCTGACCGTCGGCTCGGTTATGCGTCCTCTCACCGACCAGCAGAAGATGTCCCGCGCAAAGCTGGCATACCTCATCGACGCAACCGCAGCTCCCATCTGCATGATTGCTCCCGTTTCATCCTGGGCAGCAGCAGTTTCCGGCGTTGCGGAAAAGCTCGACTCCGGTATCTCCGGCATTCAGCTTTTCATTCAGGCAATCCCCTTCAACTTCTACTCTCTGCTGACCTTCGTATTCGTAATCGGCATCACCGTCATGGGCTTTGACTACGGTCCCATGGCAAAGGCAGAGTTCAAGGCACTGCAGGGCGAGCTTGGCTCACTCGGCAATGACGAGGAGGTCGAAGCCTCCAACGCAAGCCTCTGGGATATGCTCATCCCCATCGTTCTGCCCATCGTCTTCTGTCTCATCGGTCTTATCTATGTAGGCGGCTACTTCGGCGTTGACGCATGGGGCGGCACCGACTGCGCAGGCGACTTCATCGCAGCCTTCGGCAACACCGACGCATTCATCGCACTGCCCTGGGGCTCCCTCGTTGCTCTCGTTGTTTCCGTCATCTACCTCATCTGCCGCCGCGTTATCACCTTCAAGGGCGCAATGAGCTGCACCGTCAAGGGCTTTGACGCAATGGTTCCCGCAATCCTCATTCTGACCTTCGCAGTTACCCTGAAGAACATGACCGGTCTGCTCGGCGCAGATGTCTATGTTGCAGGTCTTATGAAGGCCGCTTCCAAGGGTCTGTTCATGATGCTGCCCGCAATCATCTTCCTGGTTGCCTGCTTCCTCGCATTCGCAACCGGCACAAGCTGGGGCACCTTCGGCATCCTCATTCCCATCGTACTGCCCATCTTCGAGGTCGGCTCTCCTCTGCTCATGATTGGCATCTCCGCCTGCCTTGCAGGTGCTGTCTGCGGCGACCACTGCTCACCCATCTCCGACACCACCATCATGGCTTCCGCTGGTGCAAACTGCAACCACATTGAGCATGTCCAGACTCAGCTTCCCTATGCAGTTACCGTTGCTCTCATCAGCTTCGTTAACTTCATCATCGCAGGCTTCCTGCAGAATGCATGGATTTGCCTGCCCATCGGTGTTGTAATGACCATCGTAGTTCTCTTCGTTCTGCGCGCAACCATCGGCAAGAAGGTCGCAGAATAATTCTAAAACAGCATACGAACAGCCGTAGCAAAAGCTGCGGCTGTTTTTTATTCGAAGATAATCTTATACTGCGTACCCTTCGCTGCATCTACAAGCACACGCAGCTGCTCGTCATCTGCGGTTTTGCACTCAAAGTCATAGCACAGACGCTCATTGCCGCCCTCGGTTTCGGCATAGACCATACCGCCCGATTTGAAGCTGAGGTTT
>JAZULF010000074.1:0-5730 GCA_045643645.1 Oscillospiraceae bacterium | reverse complement strand
TGAAAACAGCGACGCTGCAGCGCAGGGCATTCAGAAGGGTGACATCATCACCAAGGTAAACGGCAAGGAGGTACTCACCACCACCGATGTTGCCGAGGCAAAGGCTGCGCTAAATATCGGCGATACACTCACCTTCACCGTATGGCGCGACGGCAAAACCTTTGATGTTGATGTAAAGCTTATGGACTCGCAGGAGATATACAACAACAACTAATAATGTATATGAAAAGACCTTATGCATTTTCCGCATAAGGTCTTTTTTATTGCACGCACCACACTTTTATATATAATTATCTTGATTTTGACAATTAATCTTGACATACCCCGGTTTGAAATTTATTCTAATTACATCATATAAAACCGAAACCATATCGGGAGGGTTATTGTGAAGCGTTTTTCATCATTTATTGCAATAGTCATAACACTTGCTCTTGCGGTATCTCTGTTTCCCGTAAGCGCCTTTGCCGAAAGCACAACACTCGGCAGCGCGGTTGACGGAGTTATCCCCTTCAACTTTGCAATTTCGCACTACAACGGCAAGGAGGCTGAGGTAGGAGATATTGCGCTCGGCTCGGAGACCGTTTACTACAGTGACAGCTGGTTTGAAGGCTCCGCCTTTGATTACAACCATGAGCTTGCAACCGCATCTCTTGCGGCAGGTATGACGGCTACCTCTTTTGACACCACAGGCACAGGTGTTGTACCCACGGGTGACACCAGAGTTGCAGCCTTTCTTAAAACCATAGGCTGTGCGGAGGACACCATCTTCACCCACAGATTTGATATCTGCAACACCTTCGGCGACACAAGCGGCTTTGCCTTCGGCATAAAGAGCATTCCCAACACCGACAAGTACCTGCTGACGGTCATTATCCGCAGCAACGGCTACGGCGGCGAATGGGCAAGCAATGTCAGGATTTACGACGAGGACTACGAGGGCTATGCCTGCGGCTTCCGCAAGTCAGCGGAATACACTGCCGAATACCTTGAGGATTACATTGACAGCCTCGCCGAATACGGCATTGAACGCTCCGACCTCAAGCTTTGGATTGCAGGCTTCAGCCGCGGCGGCGCAATTGCAAACAACCTCGGACAGATGATGGACGACAACAGCGGCATCGCTCCCGAGAATATCTTTGTATACGGAATCGCTGTTCCCTCAACGGTAGCATCTGACAAGGTCTCCGCTGATGACTACAAGAACATCTACAGCATCTGCTCGGAGATTGACCTCGTTCCGAGAGTTCCTCTTGTAGAATGGGGCTACACTCATTTCGGAACAACTATGTATCTTCCCTGCATGAGCAAATCCACTGCCAATTACAACGAGCTGCTTCCCGAAATGCAGAGCAACTTCGTTGAGATTATGAACGCAAACGGTCTTGCAGGCATGGTAAACAAGCCCGTTGATTATCAGGAAAAGGCCATCGACCTTCTCATTTCCTACCTCGACGGCCCGATGGCCTCACCGAAGGAATACAGAGATGAGGGCTGGCAGGGCATCATTGAGGGCATAGTCAAGAGCTGGAAGGGCTATGACAACGATGTTGACGATATTGCCACCGTTGCAATCGAGGCATTCATCCCCGACAGTAAGGTCGCAGCTGAATTCTTAAGCTTCCTCAAGAATTACCCCGATCGCAGTGCCTCCGAAAACTACGCAGCAGCAACAAAGGTTCTTGCCAAAATCAGTCTGGCAAAGACCGCAGGCGCAACAAAGCGCGATGTCGAAGTGCTGAATATGCTCTACGACCTCGTCAAGAATTTCCGCATTTGTGTCATTTCCGAGTACATTTCCAACGGCCAGTCCAAGTCCACTCTGTATTACCGCAGTCTGCTTGAGGTAATCGTCGGCATCGTAAATGACGGTGCAAGCGGCTCATTGCTTATGCAGCACTGGCCCGAATCCTACCTTGCGTGGATGCGCTGTGAGGATACCTCCAAGCTGTTCACAACCAAGTCCCACTCGATAGTTTCCATCAAAAAGCCGCTTCTCATCGGTGATGTAAACAGCGACGGAAATGTAACAAGCGCCGATGTCAAGCTTCTCAATTCCTATGTTCTCGCACCTAAGTTTGTTAAGATTGATAAGTCTGCCGCTGATATTGACGGCAACGGAAGAATCACTCTTACCGATGTTTCCAAGCTGCAGATGCTTGTAAAGCTGGTTAAATAACAAAAAAGCTGCTTACCTTTCGGTAAGCAGCTTTTATTATTCCTTATTTGCACTCGAAGCAGTGCCATTCTTCCTCGTGACGGTGGGCAATTATCTCGAAGCCTGCCGCCTTTATTGCGGCCTCAACCTCGTCCTGTCTGCCGTCGATTATGCCCGAGGTGATGAACACCGCGCCCTCAGCCATAAACGCACGCACGAGCGGTGCAAGCGGAATGATTACATCGGAAACGATGTTTGCAAGCACAATATCGTAGCCTGCGCCGAGGCTTCTTCGCATTGAAGCATCACCGATAATATCACCTGCGTAGACCTTCAGCTTATCGGGACCTATGCCGTTGAGTGCGGCGTTATCCATAACAATGTCGGGTGCCTTCGGGTCGATATCGCAGCCGACGCAGGTCTCGCTGCCGAGTACAAGCGCGCCTATGCCGAGAATACCGCTGCCGCAGCCGAGGTCAAGAACTTTCTTGCCCTCACCTGCATAAGCCTCAAGCGCCGTAAGGCACATTCTCGTCGTCGCGTGGCTGCCCGTTCCGAACATAAGACCGGGGTCGAGTCTGAGGGGCAATCTGCCCTCAACCGCTGCGTCCTCCCATTCGGGAACGACAAGCAGCCTCTCGCCTATCTCAAGCGGCTTATAAAACTGCTTCCAGTTATTCTCCCAATCACTGTCCTCAACGGTGTTTGTTTTCACCTCAAAGCCCGCCGCATTGATTGCCGCAAGCTGAGAAGCACCGTCGGAGTTATCCTCAAGGTAACACTTTATGCGCGATACGCCCGCATAGCTTTGCTCGAGGCTTTCGTCAACATAGTCCCAGTACTGTTTGTTGTTTTCCAAAAACTCACGGAAGTCCGATTCGTTTTCAATCACAAAGCCGTCGCAGCCGAGGGCTGTAAGCTTATCGCAGGCTGCGTCAATTTCCGCTTCGGGTATTTCGATTATTACTTCAATGTATCTCATAGCTTCTGTCCTTAAAATTGCCCCGTCAGATGACGGGGCAATGGTTTTATGATTTTATTCCGCCTTATCGTCGCAGATGAGACCGTAGCCGCCGTTCTTGCGGCGATAAACAACTGAGACGGCACCGTCCTCCTCATCGTTTCTGAACACGAAGAACTCATGCTCAAGAAGGTTCATCTGGAGAATTGCTTCCTCAGGCGACATGGGCTTGATGGAGAAACGCTTGCTGCGGACAATTTTGAACTCCTCGTCCTCATCCTCCTCAGCAGGCACATAGGAGGGTTTGACCTCACGCTCCAGGGCTCCTTCCCTCAGCCGCTTCTCAAGACGAGTCTTGTTCTTGCGGATTTGCCGCTCTATTGCGGCAACGCCGGAATCGACGGAGGCATACATGTCATTCGTAAGTTCGCTTGCTCTGTAGTACAGACCGTTGTTCTCGATGGTGATTTCCGCGAGGAATCTGCCGCGCTCGGTGCTGAAGGTTACATAGGCATTGCTCTCGTTTTTAAAGAAACGGTCAAGCTTGCCGACCTTGCGTTCAGCGTAGGCTCTGAGCTCCTCGGAGGCACCCATCTTCTTCTCGGTAAAAGTGAACTTCAATTGTGTCAGCTCCTTTCTGCGTTTTGCAGGTTATCTCCTGCTGACTTTAGTATAACATACGCATATGTAAAAGAAAAGAGCTTTTTGGTGAAATTGCCTTAAAATTCAAAGTTTGTTTTCAATTTTTTATTCAACTGTAATAGTGCAATTGGGTAATGCCTCGCGCAAGGCCTCAATCTGCTCGTCGGAAAGTCCGTTCTGACCGATGTTGAGCTGCTTGAGCCTTGTGAGCGAATACAGCGGCGTTACATCGCTGATATTGTTATCGTGCAGGTTGAGCACCTCGAGGGTTTTGAGCGATGACAGCGGTGCAACGGAGCTTATGATGTTGCCCGACAGGTCGAGTGTCTTTACGCTCTTGAAGCCCGAGGCAGCGGAAATGTTGCTTATTCCGAGGTCAGATGCGTCAACGCTTGTTGCATCTGCGGGAAACTGCTTGCCGCCGAGCTCAATCTTCTTCGGGAATTCCGAATGGCTTATCTTGCACTTGGGCAGCTTCTTTTCAAGCTGCTTTACGGCGCTTTCGGTGAGTGCGGGGTTGCCCTCGAGCGAGAGCTTTGTCAGATTCTTGAGATTGTGGAGATTGTCGAGGTCCGCATCCTCAAGGTCTGTATTCTTAAGGCCGAGCGTTCTCAGCTCATTGAGCTTTGAGATGCTCTGCGTGTTGTTAATCTCGTTGCCGTCAAGCACAAGCTCGCGGAGATTCTTGAGCTCTGCAAGCGCGGTGATTGAGTTGATATCGTTATCCGCAAGGTTGAGATACTCAAGCGTTGTGATGCTCATCAGCGGACGGATATCGCTTATGGAGTTATCCGAAAGGTTAAGGCTTCTCAGCTTCGGGATATCGAGCAGAGGGCTTATATCCCTTATGTAGTTGCCGCTAAGATTGAGCTTTTCAAGCTCGGTACAGACCGACAGCGGCGAAAGGTCCGTTATGCTGCAGCCTGAGAGGTCAAGCTCGGTTACATCGCTGTTGAAGGTCTTGCCGCCTAAGCGCACGCTGACAACATCGGTGTCAGCCTCGTCGTTGTAGATAAGGCAGCCGGGCAGCTTCTGCTTGAGCTCCTTTATCTGACTTTCCTTGACATCAATGCCGCTGATTGTCAGCATTGTGAGGTTTTTAAGCTCGTAAAGCGGGCTGAAGTCCTTGATATCGTTGTTATCAAGATGCAGGGTGCGAAGCTGCTTCAGGCTTGCGAGGGGGCTTATATCGGTAATCTGATTGTTGCTCAAATCAAGCGACACGAGCTTTGAAAGCGGCTTGAGGAACTCAATATTGGTTATGTTGTTATCCGCGAGCTTGAGGTTTGTAAGCTCGGTGAGCTTTCCGACATCCTTGAGTCTGTCGCTGCGTATGCCCTTGCCCGAGAGGTCGAGCTCGGTTGTGCCGACACCGTACTGCTCGCCGCAGATAAGCACAATTTTGCCGTTTTCGTAGTCCTGCTTATCCTTCTTGAGCTTCTCTATGCGCTTCTTGAACGCCTCGTTGTCGGAGTTTGAGCTTTCGAGAATTGCGATTGCGTTTACATAGTCGTACTTTGCCTCGTAGCACTGGCTCATCAGCATAAGGCACTCGTCGGTTTTGTCGATTGCCATTGCCTCGCGCAGCTCCTCGAGCGCTTCGTCGTACTTGCCGTCATAGTACAGAATCTGAGCTTCCTTGAACGATTCGCGGTACTCGCGCTTATCGGCGGAGTTTTTGAGCATTAAAATGCCCACGAATGCAAGTGCAAGCACCGCAACCGCGATTGCGCAGATTATGACTCCGCGCTTTTTCTTTTTGAACTCGCGCTCCTCTGCCTTTTCCTCGAGAATGCGCTTTGCAGCCTCGGAGGGCTCGGGATTTACTCTCTCGGCAGGACGCTCAACGGGGCGCTGGGTGGGTCTGCTTTCAGTTTCGGGTTCAATAACATAGCCCTCGGTCTCGCGCAGAATTGCCTCAAGCTCGGCATCAAGTCCGCTTTTCGGCGGTCTGTAATCGACAACCGTGCTG
>JAZULF010000073.1:0-3004 GCA_045643645.1 Oscillospiraceae bacterium | reverse complement strand
CGCTCGATGAGGTCTGCCTTGCCCTCGTCCTCGGAGGCGTAGACCAAATCAATACACGCCTGGTCAAGTGCTACGGGGTCAAGTGATGCTAAAATGCCGATATCTCCGATTTTGGGGTCTTCGGCTATTGCACAGCAGTCGCAGTCAACGGACATATTGCACATGATATTTACGAATGCCATTTTGCCGCCCATATAGTCGACAACGCTCTTTGCGGAATCAGCCATGCATTCAAGGAAGCTGTCGTGGTCGGCAGACCATCTCTTGTCGGGGTTTTTGACACCGTGGATATACGCCTTGCCGTAGGACGAGGCTATGCCGATGGAGATATTCTTCAGCGCACCGCCGTAGCCGCCCATGGGGTGACCCTTGAAATGGGACAGCACGAGCATACTGTCATAGTCCTTGAGATTTGCACCGACATAGTTTGTTTCAAGGTGCTTGCCACCCTTGACGGGAAGCTCCATCTCACTCTCGGCGTCCATAATGTCAACATCGGCAATCTCAGTCCAGCCGTGCAGAAGCATTGTCTTGCGGTGGGCATCGGTGGTGTTGCGTCCGCCGTCATACGCGGTGTTGCACTCAACGATAGTGCCGTCAACATACTTAACGATATCCTTCATAAACGCGGGACGCAGGAAGTTCTGATTGCCGGGTTCACCCGAATGCAGCTTGACCGCAACATTGCCCTCGAGCTTCTTGTTCAGTGCTTCAAACGCTCTGATTGCACCCTCGGGGCTTAAATCTCTTGTGAAGAAAACCTTTGATTTTTCCATTTTGCGCTCCTCCGTACATTTTATTATAGTTATTATATATTATCGCTGCGTTTTCGGCAATAAATGTATTCCATTTTTCCGCGAAATGTAATAATATATTTGCGGAGTGATTACATTGAAAACACTTTTAATTATCATTGCCGTTATCTGTACGGTTTTGCTTTTGCTGTACGGTATCGGTTATCTTTTCGTGATGATTCTCATAAAGCGCGGACAATGGGCAAAGCCCAAGCCGGGTGAAGCACCTGCGCTGCTTGAGCCTACGGGCAAGGCGCTGCTTGCTCACAATATTCCGACCTTCGCGCCGTTCAGGGCGCTTCCGTTTGAGGAGTGCGAGATTGTATCAGGTGACGGACTCAAGCTGCGCGCCGATTATCTGCGCGGTGCCCCCGACACCGATGTGACGGTAATCTTCTGTCACGGCTACAAGTCAGACACCGCTGCGGATTTTGCCTCGATGTACGGGTTCTATCACGGATTAGGCTACAACCTCATGTATGTGCATATGCGCGCACACGGCAAAAGTGAGGGCAAATACATAGGCTTCGGCGCTCTTGACAGATTTGATGTTCAGCTTTGGGCAAGGAAGGCTACCGAGTTATTCCCCGACACCTCGATTTTCCTGCACGGTATGTCCATGGGGGCGGCAACAATTATGCAGTGCGCTGACCTCGATATGCCCGATGCGGTGTGCGGCTTAATCTCGGATTGCGGTTTTTCCAATGTCAACGAGGTTTTCAGAAACCTCATCGGAGGGATGTACCACCTGCCCGCGACTCCGTTTGTGGATATTTTTGAAATTGTCAACCGCAAGGTCGCAGGCTACGGCTTTAATGACGCAGACTCCGTGCGCAGCCTGCGCAATTCAAGGCTTCCGCTTGTATACATCTGCGGTGACTGCGACAGATTTGTTCCGCTTGATATGGCAATGCGCATTTATGATGCCTGCACGCAGGAAAAGGAGCTTCTCATCTCCGAGGGCTCGGGACATGCGGCGAGCTTTATGCGCGATAACGAAAAGTACACTCAGCTCGTAACGGGCTTTATTAACAGACACAAAAGGAAGGCATAACTATGGGAGAGAACTTAGCTACCAAGAAAAAGGGCATCGGCCCTCTTAACTGGACCCTGCTTCTTGTAATCGGCTTCACCGCTCAGATTGCATGGGTTATCGAAAACAACTGGTTTGCAAACTTTCTGTACTCCGACTTCGGTGCGCAGCTCGGCGTTGTCACCGCAATGACCATTTGCTCGGCAACGGCAACTACCTTCTCGGCACTGTTCTTCGGAACGCTGTCAGACCGTATGGGCTCGCGCAAAAAGCTCATCGTATGGGGCTCAATCGGCTGGGGCATTTTCACCATTGCCTTCGGTCTGACCCACTATCTGCGCGACAGCATCTACAACAATGTAATGCTCATCGGTGTTACCATTGTTGCCGCTGACACGATTATGAGCTTCTTCGGCTCAATGGCAAACGACGCAGGCTACAACGCATGGTACGCCGATATGATGGACGATTCAAACTCCGGTCAGATTGGCGCAGTTGCCGCAACCCTGCCCGTAATCGGCACTCTTGTCGGCACACTCGTCGGCGGTATGTTCGTCACAAGCGAATACTTCACCAGGACAAATCCGCAGGGCGGCTACATTGCCTTCTTCTCAATAGTCGGCGTTCTCACCATTATCATCGGCATCGCATCAATTTTCCTGCTCAAGGATGACCCGAAGCTCAAGCCCGTCAAGGACGGCAGCTTCTGGCATCAGTTCGGCTCAACCTTCAATTTCAAGCGCTTTGTTTCAAATCGGGAGCTTGCCCTCGTATTCGTCACTCTGTGCGTATTCTTCATCGGTTACAACTGCTACTTCATCCACATTATGAACTGGATGAACTACACTCTCGGCTTTGAGGACCCGAGCCTTATTCTCGGCATTCCCCTTGTCATCGCAGTTCTGATTTCCATTCCGTTTATCAAGGTCATCAACAACAAGAAGGTTCCCGGCGTTGCTGCATTTTCAGTTATCATCAGCATCTTCGCCTGCCTGTTTGTATTCTTCGTTGTCGGCAAAATGTCCGACGGCCTTGATACCTCAAACGCACTCAACCTCGCAGCAAACTGGCCCTGCTTTGTCGCCATTGTCGGCTCCGGCATCGGCTATGTTGTATTTATGCAGTCAATGACCGTATGGATGAAGCGCCTCTACCCCGAGGAGCATCGCGGTCAGTT
>JAZULF010000072.1:0-3602 GCA_045643645.1 Oscillospiraceae bacterium | reverse complement strand
CTGCGTTCTCAAGCTTGAACTCCTTGAGGTACTTCATCATACCTACGCCTGCCTTCTTCAGGTGGCCTGCTTCGGGCTTGCTCAGGTACTTCTCAGCTACTTCTTCATAGCCGAGCTGGATGGCGCTGTAGCCTTCCTTTTCGACGGTCATCTTCTGAGTTACGACACAGGGGCCTGCCTCGATGACGGTCACGGGAATGACCTTGCCCATCTCGTCGAAGATCTGCGTCATGCCGACCTTCTTGCCGATTATGGCTTTCTTCATTATTTTTTCCTCCTTCGGTTATTGGTTGCCTCGCTTAGGTCTTGCCCAGAGGCTGGCAACTTAACCCGTCCGTATTCGCAAGCTACGGACAATGGGTTGTTGACAATTGTGTGGGTTGGGTTAATGCGCGTGGAATAAATAAGGTATGTGCTGTGCCTATCAGAGCTTGATTTCGATTTCAACACCTGCAGGCAGCTCCAGGGACATAAGAGCTTCGACGGTCTTCTGGGTCGGAGCCATTACATCGATGAGGCGCTTGTGAGTGCGGCGCTCGAACTGCTCACGGCTGTCCTTATACTTATGAACAGCGCGGAGGATGGTGACTACCTCAGTCTTGGTAGGCAGGGGGATGGGGCCGGAAACCTTTGCATCGGTGCGCTTTGCTGCTTCAACGATGGTCTCAGCTGCCTTGTCGATGAGCTGATGGTCATAGGCCTTGTGGCGGATGCGGATCATGTTCTTGTTGCTTGCCATTGATTTTTCTCCTTTTTCGTACGAATTTTTCGACAGCATTGGGTACTGTCTTGTGTCCCGTACGGATGAAGCGCAATTTTGCACACTCAACCGTGCGTATCAGACCCTGTCCGAAAAACAAACCGGCCTTTTTGAGCCGGTCTGATACCGTACAGGCGATATACGCCATGTGCAGTACACTTCAGCCGCCCGATTGTGTACCGAATTACTCGATACCGGACATACTCCACGGAAGTTACCTCGTAACATTTGAGCAATCTTCCGCTTCATCGCATAATACGCCCGTTAGCAACGCACAGGCGCTTTCTTAGAGTAACAAAAAACACCCTTGGTGTCAAGAGTGTTTTTTGTATTTTTCGTAGAAAATTACAATATTTTTTTGTTAGATATGCAAAAAGTTCGGTTTCAAAGCCGTAACAGCCCGATTTCACCCTCTTTTTGCCCTGCGCCCTACATTATATTATATATCGCGCAGCTCGTTTTCTATATCATCTGCAAGCTCAAGCAGCTGCCTTGAGCGCTCGCAGAGCCTCTCCCCTGCCGGTGTCAGCCCGAAAACGCGGTTATCGCGCTCAAGCAGCCGATCGCCGAGTTCCTCCTCAAGCGCGGACACGGCACGGCTCACTGTCGAGTGGCTTACAAACAGCCGCTCGGCTGCGCGCGTGAAGCTCTTTGTCTCTGCAACGGTGAGGAAGGTTCTTAACTGTTCAAGCTCCATATCAGAAGTTGAAGGTGTGGGGCATAAGCTCACGGAGTCTGTAGCTTACATATCTGCCGTCTGCTCGTGAGGCAAGCACCTCTATATCGCCGTTCGGGTCAAACTCCGAGAGGAACTGACGGCACGAGCCGCAGGGCAGGCAGTAGCCGTTGCTCTCGGCATAGATTGCTATGCGCAGAAACTCTCTGTTTCCCTCGCTGACCGCCTTGACGCAGGCGGTGCGCTCTGCGCAGATTGTATCACCCAGTGCGGCATTCTCGACATTGCAGCCGGTGAACACCTTGCCGCCTCTGCACTCAAGTGCAGCACCGACGGCGAATTTGGAATACGGCACATATGCTTTTAACGATGCCTCTCTTGCCAGGCACAGCAGTTCCTTATCTGTCATCTCATAATCTCCATTCCGCCGCTGATGCGGCAATCTGCACTTAATCTGCTTGTTTTGCTTCTTCTGCTTTATACTCTACCTTGTCATAGGTGATTGTCCAATTCTGAACATTGCGCATTGGGTTGTTCTCATTTGCCTTGATGCCCTCGATAACGCCTCGGTGGGTTATCATCTGATGCTTCTCAAAGCACAGCGGCACGATGTATGCCTTGTTTGCAAGCTGCGCGCACATATTCGCGCAGGCATCTCTTCTCTCGCTCATACCATCCGCTGCAAGATATTTTGAAATCAGGTCCTCGAGGCTTGAGTCAGCGACCTTGCCGTAGTTGAGCTTTGAATCAGACCTCAGCAGCATTGAAAGGTCGAAGTCGGGATTGATGCGGACCTCGGCGTAATAAAGGTCGAAGTTGCCTTCATCGAGGTTATCCTTGTATGCGCTCCAGCTGAGCTCTCTTACGGAAACCTTGATGCCGATTGATGCCATATCGTCGGCAAATTTATGGGCAACATTGGTCTTTATGCTGCTTGCGTTGCAGACGACGAAGTCGAGGTCAATCTCCTTGGTTTCCTGACCGAGCTTCATCTCGAGCATACCGTCGTTGTCATAGTCCTTGAGGCCCATATTGCCGAGAATCTTCTGAACCTGCTTGAGGTCATACTTGAACTGTCGTGCATAGGTCTCGGGGTACCAATCGCAGGCGGGACTTACGCCAACCATTGTTTCAAGGGCGAAGCCGCTGAACTGATTGACAATTGCCTCACGGTCAAAGGCATAGTTGAGTGCAAAGCGCAGGCCCTCGTAGTTGAGCTCGCTGCTGTACATATTCATACCGATGTAGTGGAAGTTGGTTGTATTCAGACCGCGGATTTCGTTTGCGCTGCCGTAGCCGAGATTTGTCGGTGCGCTCGGGTCGTTCATTACAACATCGATGCGCGAATCCTCGAATGCGGAGATTATCTCATCAACATCGGTGTACTCCTTGAGATAGACGGTATCCATCGGCAGAGTTGCCGCGTTGGGATACTTGTCGGACTTTACAAGCGTGGCGTGGTCCTTGCCGTAGGTGTAAGGGCCGGTGCCGTCGGGGTAATCATTGTTGAATGTGCCGTACTTGATTACGGGGATTGCCATAAGCTGAGGCAGAAGCATATTTGCCTTGCTCAGCGTAACATTAAAGGTCTTGGAATCGTTAGCCGATGCGCCGAGCACACAGGTCAGACGCTTTGCGTAGCGCTCGGTGTTCATTGCGCACTGCAGAGAGTAGGCAACATCGGTTGCCGTCATCTGCTCGCCGCTGTGGAAGCGGCGGCTTGTGTCAACGGTGAACACCCAGTGAATGCCGTCCTCTGTTTTCCACTCGGTTACGACATTGGGCACTGCATCGAAGTTGTTGTCAAGCTCAATCATATTCTCGTAAATGAGATTGCACACGAGCTGGTTGTTTGTGTTTGTTGCCTTGAGGGGATTCAAGCTGTAATCCTTGTTGTAGTTGAGCGTGAACTTATCGTCTGCCGCAACTGCCCGCTCAAGTTCCTTGCCCGCGCTTTTGCCCTTGATGTTTTCGTTGCCGTTATCAGCACCACCGCAGGCGGCTATCGAAAGCATCGTAAGCACTGCAAGCAGCATCGCTATTATCTTTTTTGACTTTGTTGCCATAGCTTATCCTTTCAATCGAGAACGATGACTGCCGTCATACTGCCGCGAATGCCCTTTGTTCCGCGGTGCGACCAGTATTTGCCCTGCATACACATGGTGC
>JAZULF010000071.1:0-5222 GCA_045643645.1 Oscillospiraceae bacterium | reverse complement strand
AGAATCTTTGCGCGGATTTCTTCATCAATGGGGGCGGGAGTTCTGCCGTATTCGCCGCGGCAGTATGCCTTGATTTCAGCACCTACATTCTTGTAGCGCTCGCCAGCGAGAACATTCTGTACCGCCTGAGAGCCTACGAGCTGGCTGGTAGGAGTGACAAGGGGAGGATAGCCCATATCCTTGCGTACACGGGGAGTCTCGAGCAGAGCTTCCTCAAACTTATCAAGTGCGTTCATCATCTTCAGCTGGCTAAGCAGGTTGGAGAGCATGCCGCCGGGAATCTGATAGGTGAGGCACTGGGTGTCAGTGGTCATGGAAATGGGATTGAGAGTGCCGTCGGCAATGTAATCATTGCGGATGGGCTTGAAGTAATTTGCCATCTCAATGAGAATCTTCTCGTCAAGCTCAACATCGTAGCCGAGACCCTTGAGTGCGTGGTACAGGGTTTCGGTTGCGGGCTGAGAGGTACCGCCGGAGAAGGGTGAAATTGCGGTGTCGATTACATCTGCGCCTGCCTCGATTGCCTTGAGGTAGGTCATGAATGCAAGACCGGTGGTGCAATGAGTGTGCACTACTACGGGCAGGTCGACTGCGTCCTTGATGCCGGAAACGAGGTCGTATGCTCTGTCGGGAGTCAGAATGCCTGCCATATCCTTGATGCAGATTGAGCTTACGCCCATCTGCTTGAGCTCCTTGACCATCTCAACATAAAGGTCGATGGTGTGAACGGGGCTTGTTGTGTAGGAGATGGTACCGGAGGCGAGAGCGCCCTGCTTGACAGTTTCTTCAACGGCAACCTTGAGGTTGTTGGTATCGTTGAGCGCATCGAAAATACGAATGATGTCAATGCCGTTCTTTACGGAGCAACGTACAAATCTGCGGACTGCATCGTCGGTATAATGCTTATAGCCGAGAATGTTCTGACCGCGCAGCAGCATCTGAAGCTTGGTGTTGGGCATCTTTGCGCGGATTTTGCGCAGACGCTCCCAGGGGTCTTCGTTGAGATAACGCAGACAGACATCGAAGGTTGCACCGCCCCAGCACTCTACGGAATAGAAGCCTGCCTTATCCATCTGCTCGAGGATGGGCTCAAACTTGCTATAGGGCAGTCTGGTTGCTATCAGTGACTGATTTGCGTCACGAAGCACGGTTTCAGTAAACTGAACTTTCTTCATATTTTCCTCCTGAAAAGTATTCTTGCTTGTATGAAATCAGTATAACATAAATAATGAATTTTTCTATATAAGATAATAAAATAACGAATGTAGATATAAAAACGGAGAAAGTAGTGACACTTTCTCCGTTTGTGTTTGAATTATGAATTGAGAGCTCTCTCCAGCCAGACACTTGCAACATCCATTGCCGCCCAGAAGCCGTCCTTTTCGGTTTTCTTCACGATGCGGTCGCGGGACTTGATGGAGGGGTCGGTGAGCTGAAGCTGAAGGGAAACCTTAGTTGCAACATCGAGGTCCTTGACCTTCTTGGTTTCAAGAATCTGAAGCATGATGATGTACTTATCGGACATGCTGCCGTAGTACACTATGTTGCCTGAACGCTGCAGGGGATGTCCCTTATATTCTAAAGGTTTATTTGCCAAAACAGTATCCTCCTATAAATGTTCGCTTACGCCGCGAGTCCGGAATTGGTGTTGACGGGGGTGGCGTCGTTCTTCTTCTCGGCCTCTTCGGCTTTCTTCTTTTCTTCCTCGGCCTTCTTCTTTTCGGCTTCTTCCTTCTCCTTGCGTTCCTTCTCGCTCAGACTCTGCTCCTGAAGCTCTTCCTTGGTGCCGAATATGCCTGTTGCACCGCCGCCATAGGAAACAGTGAAGTCCTTATGAGGCAGATCCTTGTGGATGTCCTCCATAACCTTCTGCCAAATCTGAGTTGCGGGGTTACCGGAGAACTGCATTACCTCAGGAATATCATAGCCGGTCCAAACAGCGCAGGTGTAGTACGGAGTGTATCCGCAGAACCAACGGTCGCGGTTGTCGGAGGTTGTACCGGTCTTACCTGCAACGGGCATATTGCTGAGCTTGGACTCATAGCCGGTGCCGTATGTTGCGGCGTTGTTGAGCATATAGGTCATAGTGCGTGCGGTTTCAACAGAGAAGGCGGTGCTGGTCTGAGGCTGATTGTCGAGGATGACCTCGCCGGAGCGGTCCTTGACCAGAGTGTAGGTGCGTGCCTTCGTGAAGGTGCCGTCGTTTGCAAGTGCGCAGTATGCCTGTGCCATCTCGCGTACGGTAATACCATAGTGAGGCTGACCGAGAGCAAGTGCTGCATAGTCGCAGTCCTCATCGATGAGGCTCACAATGCCGAGGCGGCTTCTGAGGAAGTCGATTGATGCGGCGGGAGTGAGCTTATCCATAATCTGTGCGGAAACAGTGTTCTTGGACTGCTTGAGAGCCTCGGCAATGGTGATTATGCCGGAGTAGGTGTTGGGGGAATTCTTGGGGTACCAGCCGTTTGATACATGCTCGAGCTTGACATGAGAACCGTCAGCGTCGAGAACCAGAGTAGACGGGGAAATGAGACCGTACTCAATTGCCGGACCGTAAACTGCGATGGGCTTGATAGAGGAGCCGGGAGGTCTTGTGGTGTCGGTAGCTCTGTTCAGACCGAAGTTGATGGTCTTTTTGCCCGTGCCGCCGGAGAGCGCCTTTATCTCACCGGTGTACTGGTCCATAATTACGATACCGCTTTCGAGCTGGGAATCGGTTGAGCCGTAGCTCTTGGGCAGTGCGTCAAGGTCTTCATATACCTTGTCGACCTTAGCCTGAATGTCCTTATCGAGGCAGCAGTAGATTTCATAGCCTGCGTTGTAAACGAGGCGCTCTGCAGCCTGCTCGGAGATGCCCTTCTGCGCGGCAAGGTCGGAAACTACATCGGAAATAACGGTTTCGGTGTAGTAGCTGCGGACATTGGAGCTGGAAGGCTCGTTTTCGCCGCGGACAAAGTCGAGCTCCTCTGCGACAGCCTCCTCGTACTCATCCTTGCTGATGTAGCCCTGGTCGTACATGCACTTGAGGATGCTTTCCTGACGGTGCTTGTTGTTTTCAACGCTGTAGAACGGGTCATAGTAGGTGGGCAGATTTGTGATGCCGACGATTGCTGCGGATTCTGCCAGCGAAAGCTCGGATACATCCTTGCCGAAGTAGGTCTGTGCAGCGGTCTGAACACCGTAGCAGCCCTCGCCGAAGTAAACTGCGTTGAGGTACCACTCGATGATTTCGGACTTGTCGTAATCCTTCTCGAACTCAAGTGCCTGGAAAATCTCAAGCATCTTACGCTGAACGGTTATATCGTCCTGCTGAGTCAGATTCTTGATAAGCTGCTGGGTAATCGTCGAGCCGCCGAAGTTGTTGCGCATGCCGACAAACATATTGACGAACGCGCCTGCGGTGCGGTACCAGTCAACACCGTGGTGCTGATAGAAGCGCTTATCCTCGATGGATACAAGAGCCTTCTCCATGTATTGGGGGATGTCTTCATAGTTAACCCAGATTCGGTTTTCCTGACCATGAAGAGTGGTAAGCTCCTGCCATTCACCCTTTGAGTCTTTGTAATAGATAGTGCTTGACTGATTAAGTGCATAATCGTCAAGGTCAAGCTCAGTGCTCGGAATGATGCATGTCTTGATGTAGAATGCAAAGATGCATAAAAACAGCAGACCTGTGAGAATGCCTATCAGAATGATAGTTCCGATGACCAGCTTGACGGAACCGGTCTTTCCGGTTTTTCCATTATCCATTGCGTTCACACCTCCTTTAGTGCGATGCATAAAATATAGAAAAAATAGATATTAATAGCGATTTTACTCAGCTTATAATTATATCACATTATGTCAAGTGGTTGTGCATTATTTGTAAATAAATTTTGCCCGATACTAATTTTTGGAGCAAAGGGGAATACTAAGCAGCAAAGGAGCTGATAAACAGTGAAAATGAGTATAAAAATTGCGGTTTTGTCGGTCATGGCTATTGCCGCAACCGCAATGGCGGTAAACGCAGTAAGAAGTATAGCGCTCGGGCAGGAGAATAATTCCGCCCCGACCGTAATCGACAGTGCCACAATAAGCGTTGACGAAGCCGATGCCGAGTACTATCTGCGCGATTGCTCGGGCTTCGTTGCGGTTTTCAAGGGCGAACGGTCAAATATGCCCATTGAAATCACCGAAATTGAAACGGAAACTCTCAACGATGTTGACAGACAGCTGCTGAAGGAAGGTATACCCGCCGAAAATAAGAACGAGCTTCTTATGCTGCTCGAGGACCTCGGCTCATAAGACAGCAGTGGGGAAAATTAGCTGCCGTGGTATGTGATTGCCCTTGATTTATGTACTTAGATGGGGTAGAATAATATCACCAAAGTACAGGAGGAAAATCAAATGAGCGAAGAGTACGGCAATGATTTTGTTACTATTATAGATGATGAGGGCAACGAGTTTGAGCTTGAGCTGCTCGATACCATTGACTTCAACGGCGAAAGCTATGCAGCATTTCTCCCCACCGATATGGACGAGAATGACCCCGACTACGGTCTTATCATTCTGAGCATCGTTACCGACGCAAACGGCGAGGAAGTTTTCGAGTCTATTGATGACGACGACAAGCTCCAGGAAGTTTACCAGATGTTCATCACCATTTTCGAGGCAGAGTCCGAGGAATAATTCGGCGCCTCGGGTAATATCATTTACTAAGGACTGTGTCCTGCTTTGTTCGTGGTGTCATTACTGACTTTAAGGCCCATTAAACCCACATCTCTAATAAGGGATGCCGATTTGAATCTGCGGATTGCAGGCCTCCCGGCTGTAAGTCGGATGTTGGAAGCAGCGAAACAGAACTTAGGCGACCCACCTGCTCATTTGTGCAGGTTATAATTGGGCCCCAACGGCATAAGCGGGATGACTCCGGCAGCTTCGGCTGCCGGAGTTTTTTTATTTGTGCTGCGGTGAGGCGGTATATCGGGCAGTCCTTGCGGCTATATCCGCGTCATACATCTAAAAAAATAAATAGGCTTATTCAATCACCGGAACGGAAAATTCGTTCGGGTGATTTTTTTGTTGTACGCAAATGTTCAAGTTTGTTCTGTATGTAGCCTATGTGTGAGAGGTGATATTGGAAATGAAGAAAAAAGCAAGGTCCGATTCTCCGGATGCACTTCTTAAAAAGCTTGCGGTGTCATCTCCGAATGATGCTGTCAAGCTCCTGTTTCTTGAACAGG
>JAZULF010000070.1:0-1955 GCA_045643645.1 Oscillospiraceae bacterium | reverse complement strand
AAAGAAGCTGCTCTTCAAGAACGGCACAAAGCTCGAAGAGAAGTGCGCAAAAGAGGGTATCATCATGGGCAGACTGCGCACTCTGGAAGAGTTCATGCAGGAGCCCGTTTATAAGGATTATCTCAGCAAGCTGCCGCTGGTAGAGATTGAGAAGATAGGCGAGAGCGAGCCCGAGCCTATGTCCATGAATCCCAAAACTCCGCTCGAGGGTGTCCGCGCACTCGGTATGGGCCATATCATTGCAGGCGCAGGTCTCGGCCGCGCACTTGCGTGCCACGGCGCAGATGTTCTGAACATCTGGAAGCCCGATGAATTCGAATACGACTCCACCTACATCTCCGCAGATGTCGGTATGCGTTCCTGCAGAATTCAGTATAAAGAGGAAAAGGGGCAGAAGCAGGTCAAGGAGCTGCTGAAGGACGCTGATATCTTCTTTGCAAACCGCCGTCCCAAGCTGATGGAAAATGTCGGCCTTACCGCAAAGGAATGTGCCGAAATCAGACCCGGCATCATCTACTGCAATACCTCCTTCGCAGGCGATGCAGGTCCCTGGAGAGACCGCGTCGGCTATGACCAGGTCGCAGGCTGCGTAACAGGTATGGCAATGTTCGAGGGCACTCCCGAGGAGCCCCGTTTGCCCGTAATCAATGTCGTAAACGACTTCCTCGTCAGCTGGCTTGCAGCCGCAGGCGTTATGGAAGCACTTGCACGCAGAGCAAAAGAGGGCGGCAGCTACCGCGTTCAGGTATCTCTGTGCCGCGTATCTCTGTGGCTGATGAGCATGGGTATCTTCGATAAGGACTTTGTCAAGGCAAACTTCGGCAAGGGCATCCACGAGGAGAAGGACCCCGACCTGTTCCACGCAAAGACTCCGCTCGGCTACTACCAGGGCTACACCGACCAGGTACATATGTCCGTTCTCAAGGAAGAGTACAATCCCGTCCTCGTACCGCGCGGCTCAAGCGCACCCGTATGGCTTGTTGACGGCAAGGAGCCTGACTGGATTCCTCTTGACGCAATGGAGAACATCAAGATTACACCCGTTGAGGCATATCAGAATCAGATTTACGACACCTACCGCAAGCTGCCTAAGATTCTGTTCAAGGTACTGAGGCTGTTCAGCTGAGGCTGAGTGCGCAACGAAAGTATCAGTAAGGCACCCCGCGATGAAAATCGCGGGGTGCCTTTTTTAATAAATAATAGTTGCATATATAGAGAAACAATGCTAACTTTGGTATGTGGAGGTGCGATGATGAAAAAAGCAATATCAATACTTATGGTGTTTGTCATGCTGTTTCTGCTTTGCGCTTGCAATTACGCATATGAGGCAGAGGACGGAAGCTTCATGATAATGTACGGCACCTATCTGCCAATTTCAATGTCGAAGAATCCCGACGGAGCCAGTGTCTGCCTGTACACATGGGACGGCGATGAGAATAATACGGACATCGTCATACCCGAGGAATATGATTCACACACAATCAAAAAGCTTGGGGGTTGCTATGGCAGAGGCGCACCTGCACCGTTTTACATTGACGATTCCTCGTGGATGGACATACACGATGACGGCGACGGTGCAACGGCAGTTGAGTACGATGCGTTTGATAAATTTTCAGATGAGTGGTCGGAGATTGTGTATCACGATTTCACCCTTTATTTAGGCAAAAGTATTGACGGAATATTTGCAACGCCCTGCGCCGTGGTGTATACGGTCAACGGAGTGAAAACCGCTTACTGCCCGAGAGTAACGGTGTACTGCGATGAGGAAAACGAAACCTTTTATTCCGAAAACGGCAGACTGTATTACCGCGAAAATGGTGAGCTTGTAGAGTCATTCATATACGCAGAATAAGCACACCCCCTTGCTGATTACAGGGGAATTTTGCGTAATATGTAAGCTTTGCTTTTCAGGAACTACGAGGCGGGGGGCTTTTTCATGACAGCCGCATAAGCTT
>JAZULF010000069.1:0-3607 GCA_045643645.1 Oscillospiraceae bacterium | reverse complement strand
CTGACGAGCATTGTGCTTTGCGCCGTCTAACTGATTGTGGCGGTACTTAAGCAGCTTTTCATTGACCTCAGGCTCCGCTACCGACAGATACATAGGCAGAATATATGCCTCGGTGTCCCAATAGGTTGCGCCGCCGTATTTTTCGCCCGTGAAGCCCTTAGGACCGATATTCAGCCGCTCATCCTCACCGTAGTAGGTAGAAAAAAGCTGGAACATATTGAAGCGAATGCCCTGCTGAGCCTCATCATTGTGCTGGTTTGCACAATCATTTCTGCGCCAGCGCTCAAGCCATGCGGCAGATTGCTCAGCCAAATGCTCCTCGAATGTTTTTACGGCAGACGCTTTGAGCAGCGCAAATGCCGTGTTCTCGTGTTGGTCTGCTTCTGTGTCCCTGTCTGTAATAACGGCAACTGTCTTTTCAAGCACAGCCGCCTCGCCTGCTGACAGCCTAAATGACATATTCTCACTGACGGATGCTTCGTTTACGCTTTGCTTAATGTCTGCAAAAACAGAAAGTCTGTTCTGCATTGCGGTACTCACGGTAAACTGCGGTGTGCCGAACGGATTTTCCTTTGTGCGCATCTGCAGAAAGCCGTTTGTGCGCCTTGTGATATCCCAAAAAGCTTCCTCGGAGTTGCTGTCCTTGTTATAGACATTGCCGTCCAAAGCAGAACAGATTTCAAGCTCTGCATTACCCTCAAGAGCCTTAATCTGCACCTCAAAATGAGCAAGTCGGCGCTCAACAATGCTCAGAAAGCGGCGGAAGGCAAGCTGCACGCGGGCATCTGCAACGCGCACGGTATAGCTTCGAGTCAGCAGACCGTTTTTCATATCAAGCTCAAGGCAGAAATCCTCGGGCGCGGTTTTCCCGAGGTCGATTTTTTCACCGTTGACGCTTATGCCTATGGCGGCAAAATTGACGGCATTTATGACCTTGCCGAAATACTGCGGATAGCCGTTTTTCCACCAGCCCACTCGGGTTTTATCTGGAAACCACACGCCTGCAATGTATGTACCCTGATGGTGCTCGCCGGAGTAGCCCTCCTCAAAGTTACCGCGCATACCCATATATCCGTTGCCGATGGAGCAAAGGCTCTCCAAAAGCAGCATATTCTCGCGGTCGAGCTTATCTGT
Source organism: Oscillospiraceae bacterium (assembly GCA_045643645.1). Taxonomy (GTDB): domain Bacteria; phylum Bacillota; class Clostridia; order Oscillospirales; family Oscillospiraceae; genus F23-B02. Next base: position 2,473 of record JAZULF010000069.1, on the reverse strand, counting down.
TTTCAGCTTCCATGGGTCTATATCAAATATTCTGTTATTCATATCCGTTACGCTCCTTAATAGCGTTTTTAAGAATAAATCTATCTACCCATCATAAGATGAGCAGATAGATTTTTTGCTTGTGTGAATTTATCCCTTGATGCCGCCCGACTGCAGTCCGGAAACAAAGTATCTCTGGAAGCAGATGAACACGATGATGACAGGCAGCAGACTTGCTACCGACATGGCAAACACATATCCCCACTGTGTAAACTGATGCTGTCCGAAGAAGCCTGAAATGGCGATGGGCAGCGTGCGCTTGAGGTTATCGTTGATTACCGTCAGCGCCCAGGGGAATTCCTCCCATGCGGTGAGGAAGTTGAAGATGCTTACCGAGGCAATTGCGGGGCTTGCCAGCGGGACAATGATTTTGAAGAACACGGTGAACACATTGCCGCCGTCGGCGTAAACCGCCTCGTCATAATCCCTCGGTATGCCCTCAATATAGCCCTTTATCATAAAGGTCGAAAACGGGATTACCCACGCAACATAGAACGGGATAAGACCCCACAGCTTGTTTGTTACATTCAGGAAATCTGCCAGCTGGTACTGTGTGATAATAAGCGTAGTACCAGGTATAATCATCGTGCCTATAACAAGGCCGAAGAGCAGCTTTCTGCCGGGAAATTTAAATCTTGCCAGACAGAAGGCCAGCGCCGTTGCGATAAAAGCGGCAATAATAACGGTTGCCAGCGATACGGTTACGCTGTTGAAGAAGTTGCGATAGAATTTTTCCTGAGCAAAAATGTAAGCATAGTTTTCGCCGGTAATGTTCTCTGCCGAGGGCAGAAAATGCGGCGGAAATTCATATAATGCTCCGTTGGGCTTAAGCGAGGTGCTTATCATGTATATCATCGGCATGACAGATACCGCGCCGCCTAACAGCAGGAAAATGTATAAAAGCGCATTTTTTGCTGATTTCTGCGTTAATTTTCTTTTCATAATATCACCTCAGCTTGCCTCGTTGTTCTTCATGGCCTTGAACTGCAGCACCGCGAGGAACACAAGCGTTACCGCCACAATGAAGGACAGTGCGGCTGCATATCCGAACTCGCCGGTATTAAAGGCTTTGTAGTACATCCATGTAAGAACGGTTTCGGTCTGATGCATCGGCTTGCCTGCGGTAATCATCTTGATAGATGTGAACACATTGAAGCCGCCGATGGTCAGCATGACAAGTGCAAAGAGGATGGTGGGTTTAATGCTGGGAAGAGTAATTTTAAAGAATTTCTGCACGCTGCCGCAGCCGTCAATGGAGGCGGACTCATACAGCTCCTGAGGCACACTCTGCAGCGCAGCAAGGAACACCACCATGTTCCAGCCCACGCCCTTCCATATGCCGAGCATCATCGCTACGCTCATTCCGCCCCAGCGCGTATCCAGCCATGCGACATATTTATCGGTCAGGTGCAGCACATTCGTAAGTACATAGTTGAGCATGCCCTCGGTATTGAACACATAGCGGAACACCAAAGACACAATTACCCATGAGGTAATTACAGGGATATAGTAAATGACGCGGAAGGTAACACGGAAGCGTGGAATTGCGTTGATAAACACCGCTGCCAGCAAGCCCAGAATCATCTGCCCCGGAACAGTTACCAGAGTATAGTAAATTGTATTTGCAAAAGCGATGCGGAAAGTCTCATCGCCCAAAACAGCTTTGTAATTTTCAAGTCCGATGAATTTGTGGCTGAGCATTGACCCGAAATCCCACTCCGTGAAGCTCATAAGAAAGAGCTTGATGATGGGGTATATCGTGAATATCGCAAACATCGCCACACCCGGCAGCAATAGCAGACCGACCTGAATTTTATTTCGTCCGGTTCTCAGCTCCATAATCGTCTCCTAGCTTTGTAAGGAATATGCGCCGCCGTTGGCGGCGCATATTCAAAAGTTCTTGCTTAATAAAGTTTTGTCTGATATAATTTTTATTCTGCAAGCAGGGTGTCTACCTGTTCTGCAAGCTTGTCCAGAGTAGCCTGAGCGTCAGCACCGTTGACAATAATGTCGGTGACTGCAACGGACAGCAGGTTATCGATTTCGGACCATGCAGCTACGGGAGGACGAGCGATTGCAGTGGTGATAGCGTCCAGGAACGGAGCAAATGCTGCTTCCTTAACGGTTGCGCTCTCGAGAGCGGTCTTGTTTACGGGAATCTGGCCGCACTTAGCCATTTCTTCCTGAGCAAACTCGCTGGTCATGAACTTCATGAACAGCCATGCGCCTTCGTTGTCAGCGCCCTTGAACATTGCGATGTCTTCGCCGCCGAGGACGGAGTGAGAGCCTGCGGTGCCTGCGGGCATATCGCTGGTGCCGTACTTGAAGTCGGGGTATGCGCCGTCCATCTCAGCGGTCTTCCAGGGACCCTCAAGAAGCATCATGTAACGGCCGGTGCCGAAGCCGTCAGTCATGGGGATATGGCCGCTGTTGA
>JAZULF010000068.1:0-4555 GCA_045643645.1 Oscillospiraceae bacterium | reverse complement strand
AGCGCCGCAGCAGCATCGAGGCGCACGCAATCCTGCACGCAAACGGCAAGAAAGAAAAAAAGCACCGCAAGACCGTTGACGCGGTTGCGGCAAGTCTTATTCTTGAGGGTTATCTCGGAGCATTAAGCTATTAACGCATGTCAACAAGGGATTCTTCTTAAAGAAGCTGCCCTTTGTTTTTATCTCAATGTTCCGAGGTAGCCCTCAAGAATCAGGCTTGCCGCAACCGCGTCAACGGTCTTGCGGTGCTTTTTTTCTTTCTTGCCGTTTGCGTGCAGGATTGCGTGCGCCTCGATGCTGCTGCGGCGCTCGTCCCACATAACAAGCTCAATGTCGGTCTTGCTGCTAAGAAGCGCTGCAAACTCGCGGCATTTCTCCGCGCGCGGTCCCTCGCTGCCGTCCATATTCTTAGGCAGACCGAGCACAAGACGCTGCACATTGCGCTTTGCAGCCTCGTCTGCAATCTGCTCGGCAACGCGCTCGGGATTCCATTCGGTCAAGGTCCATGCCTCGCCGACGAGGATATTCATTTCATCGGAAACGGCAAGACCCGTGCGGGCATCGCCGAAATCTATTCCCATTATTCTCATAGCTTACCTCACTTTAGGCCAAAGCAGGAGCGAATCTCGCCGCAGATGTACAGCGAGCCGCAGGCACACACCATGCCGTCAAGCTCCTCTGCAATATCCATTGCGGTGCGAACGCCCTCCTCGATTGTGTCGGCAACCTGCACCTCGCAGCCGCGGTTTTCAAACAGCTTTGCAAGCTCGTCTGCGGGCAGTGCTCTGTTTATATCCGGCGTTACGGTTACGAATGCATCGAACAGCGGAGCGAGTGTTTCCGCGATTTTAGTGTAGTCCTTATCGCGCAGAACACCGATGAGCAAAACGCGCTTGCCCTCGGGGAAATACTGCTGCAGGCATTCGCTCAGTGCCTGAGCGCACTGCGGATTGTGACCGCCGTCAACAACAAACCACGGCTCAGAGTGAACAATCTCAAAGCGTGCGGGCCAGCTCACTGCGTAAAGACCTGCCTCAACCGCCTCGTGCTCGATGCTCCAGCCTTGTCTTTTCAGTACCTCAATTACCTCAAGCACGGTTGCGGCATTCTTTAGCTGATGCGCACCGAGCAGGGGAATTGCGTATGCCTCGCCGCCGTAGGTGAACACCTGACCGTCGCGGCTGTCAAATTCGGGAGCAATATCGTCAAAATCAGGCACGGTAAGCTCAGCGTTGCGCTCATAGCACACATCGCGGACAGCCTCCATAACCTCGCCGTACTGCTGATACATAACAACGGCGCAGCCGTCCTTTATTATGCCTGCTTTCTCGTAGGCAATCTCCTCAAGAGTATCACCGAGAATTGCCGTGTGGTCAAGACCGATATTGGCAATGACGCAGCAATCGGGGCAGGGGATAACATTTGTTGCATCAAGTCTGCCGCCGAGACCTACCTCAAGCACAACAATGTCGCATTTGCTGCGTGAAAACCACAGCAGCGCGGCAGCGGTCATCATTTCAAACTCGGTAGGGTGGTCGTCCATAGCATCGGCGTGCGGCTTAATCTCCTCAACAAGCTTTGCAACCTCGAAGTCCTCAATCTGATGACCGTTAATCTGCATACGCTCATTGAAGCGGTTTACATACGGCGAGGTGAAAAGACCGGTCTTGAGTCCTGCCTTTTTGAGCACGGATGCGAGCATTGCCGAGATGCTGCCCTTGCCGTTTGTGCCTGCAACATGAACATAGCGCAGATTAGACTGCGGATTGTCAAGGCGGCTTAAAAGCTCCGTGATGCGCTCAAGTCCGGGCTTTGAGCCGAGCCAGGAAACGCCGTTAATATATTCAAGTGCTTCTTTGTAATCCATAGTATAGCTCCGTAAAATGTATTGCAAAAGAATAATACCACTATCCTGCATACCGCGCAAGCAAAAACAAGCAGCGATGAGATTTATCTCATCGCTGCTGATGCTTTATATAAGACTGTCAATATAATATGCAATCATATAGGATTTTTCGGCTTTGAACAGATTGTAGAGCTTGTCAGCATTTGCCTCGGGGATGCCGTCGGCAATGAAATCGTCACGCACCTGCTCAATGACGGTCTGAAGCTCGTCCTCATAATCGCCCTCAAGCTTGTAGAAGCGCTTGCACTCGGAGTAGGTGTATCTGAGCAGACTCGGGCGGTCATTCTCGGGCAGCTTGTCATAGCTTGCCTTGATTTCATCCATAAGACGCTCAACGCGCTCGCGGTAGATGTGATTGATGGTTTCGAGCTTGGCAGCTGCCGCCTCATATGCGGAGCTATCACCGCTTTCAATACCAAGCTCGCTCAGCACCTCTTTGGATACCTCCCTGATGGTGAGGTCTTCGTCAAGCGCCTTGTCGGCGTATTCGCTGAAAACATTGTAATCCCACTCGGAGGTGTCAACACCGAGAACATCGTAGACCTCGTCATGCTGTGCGTCAGCCTCTGCGAGAATATCCTCAGCCTGCATACTCTTTGCCATTGAGTAGCCCTTGAACAGGTCGTACTGCGACCAGAAGAAAACTCCGCCGAGGGTAAACATCAGAAGGAGCAAATAGACAAGAATGTTGCCGAAGAGCTTGCCCTTGGTTATCGCCATCTTGTTGGTCGGATTCTTCTCGGTTGCCTTGAGAGATTCGGTCTCGGGCAGCTTGCCTGAGCTGAGGTATGCGGCGTATGCGTCGCATACGGTCTTAGGCTCGCCGAACATAACCATTCTGCCTCTGTCAAGCCACAGCACCTTGTTGCACTGGTCGCGCACGGTCTGCAGAGAATGGGAAACCATCAGCGCAGTGGTGTCGCCTCTTGCGATAATGTCCTGCATGCACTTCTGACTCTTCTTGCGGAAATCACCGTCACCGACGGCGAATATCTCGTCGAGAATAATCATATCGGGCTCAACCATACTTGCGATGGAGAACGCGATACGGGATTTCATACCCGAGGAGAGAGTGCGGAAGGCGTTGTCCTGGAATTCGCGCATATCGGCAAAGTCGATGATTTCGTCGTACTTGCTGTCGATGAATTCCTTTGAATAGCCGAGCAGCGCGCCGCGGAGATAAACATTTTCCTTAACGGTCATCTCCTGGTCGAAGCCTGCACCGAGCTCGAGCAGCGCGCAGAGCTTGCCTTCCTTTTCAATGGTGCCGGAGGCGGGCAGCAGAGTGCCGCTTATAGCCTTCATCATTGTGGATTTGCCTGCACCGTTTTTGCCGATGACGCCGAGCATATCGCCCTTATCAAGGCTGAAGGATATATTCTTAAGTGCCCAGAATTCGTTGTTTCGGGGCATCTTTTTGAGAAGTCTTCTGAAAATGTCCGCAGTTGAACGGGAGTCGCGTATGCGGTAGCGGACGGATACATTGTCAAGAACTAAAACCTTGTTGTCTTCCATAGTGCACCTCCTTATACATACAGCGCGATTTTATCGCGGCTGATACAGTAGGTGAATCCGCCGATGGCCATGCACAGCAGGGTCATAACAAGCAGGATGATATGGTAGGATGCCGAGGGAACGGTTGAATGGATAACAAGCTGTCTGAAGTAATCAATGCACATGTACAGAGGGTTGCACTGCAGAAGTCTGCGGAACAGACCGGGCAGAATTGCCGCATCGTAGAAGATTGCGGATGAGTACATGATAATGCGGGTGAGTACAGGCCACAGATAGCTGATATCACGGAAGAAGATGTACAGTGATGACAGCAGCATGCATATACCGAAGTTGATGAAGAACAGGCAGACTACGGGATATATAAGCAGCAGGAAGTTTGCCTTGAATGCAATTCCGTCGATTGCGACGAAAACGAAGTAGACAAACAGAGAAACCAAAAAGTCAATGAAGTTGGCGACACTGTGCGAAAACAGGAAATAGAGTTTAGGCACGGGCACCTTGCTGTAAATGGGTGCGTTGATGGAAAGCACGCTCATTGAATTTCGGGTGATGTTGCTGAAGTAATTGAACAGCAGCAGACCCGAGAAAAGATAGATGGTGTAGTGAGGCAGATTTGAGCCGAAGAAGGTGCCGAATACGATGTCCATCGTAATCAGCAGGAACAGCGGCGAAAGCGCGCTCCACAGAATACCGAAGGTGGTGCGCTTATACTTTTTGATAAAGTCGCGGCGTATCAGTTCTGCCAGAAGGAAACGGTTGCTTGTTTTGGCTGTCATATGAACAATTCTCCTTTGAGAACACAAATAAACAATATAGCAATTTATAAGTATACCATATAATTATTAACTTTTCTACATAAATTTTCATCGCAGGACTTAAGACTGTCCTGCGATGAACTCCATATAGTCCTGCGGGGAGTTGAAATCCCGCGTGAAGCTGTCAACCACAAGGTAGCCGGCGCCTATCTCACGGCTTTCAAGCGGCAGACCTGCGTACATATGATAGACCTGCCAGCCCTTGCATTCGGATATCTCTCCGTTGAGGAACATATTGCGAACGCCCTCGTAGCAGCTGCGGAAAAGCTCGCCGTCTTTTACCAGAACGGCACATATGCTCTTTTCGCTGCCGACAAAC
>JAZULF010000067.1:0-5433 GCA_045643645.1 Oscillospiraceae bacterium | reverse complement strand
CACACATATAGGGGAATAGCTCAGCTGGTAGAGCGGCGGTCTCCAAAACCGTAGGCCGAGGGTTCGAAGCCTTCTTCCCCTGCCAAATAGAGGAGTGTCGAAAGACACTCCTCTATTTTTATTTTAAGGCTTCGAACCCGAAAGGGTACGAGTGTAAAGAAAACATGCCGGTGGTATGTTTTTAACGAGTAGCGTCGCAGCAGCTATGCTGCAAGACGGGCGAATTTGCGCAGCAAAGTCGCGTAAAGCCTTCTTCGGCTTTCTAATTCTATATTTAGCAAAAGCAGTTCATAAAACTATGAGCTGCTTTTCGCCTTAATACATATTTATAAACCTTTTCTTTGCTTCGGACATATTGCCGGCGTCTATCCAACAAAGGTCGAGCTCTCGCGTCGGTAGTGGAGTGTCAAGCTCGATTTCAAATATGCTGCTATCGAATTCGGTGAATTCGCGCGTTACGCAGGAAATTCCGAGGTTAATTCTTGCAAAGTCAACCATAAGGTCGTGTGAGCCGAGTGCAATTTCAGGATTGAGTATTATGCCTGACTTTTTGAAGTCCTCGTCAATTGAGCGTCTTGTGTTCGAGAGCTTTTCCAGCATAATCAATGGATACTCGCACAGCTCCTGCCTTGTTACTGTTCTACCTTTTAATTTCCGGAATGCATTGCCTGCAATGAATACATCATGTAGCTCGAGGCACTTCTTCGTTGAAAACTTACTGTCGGCAACTGGTGAGTTTACAAATGCTACATCAAGCTTACCTGCTGACAGTAGTGAAAATGCCTCAGTGCTTGTACGGTTTATTACCTCAAGACGAACATCAGGATACTGCTCATTCCAGCGTTTGAGATAGGGAAGAAGATAATGCCTTGCAACGGTATCGGCTGCGCCTACTCTTAGGTATCCCTCTTTAAGCTGCTTCATACGCTCAATTCTGCTTTCCGCCTCGCCGATTGTGCCGATTGCAGGAGCAATCATTGAATATAGCTGCTCAGCTTCAACGGTTGGTACTGCAGTGCGCTTGCCTCGTACAAATAACTGCACACCGAGCAAGACCTCGAGCTGTTTGACGGACTGGCTGACTGCGCTTTGAGTTACATATAGATGCCTTGCTGCCTCTGAAAATGAGCTGTATTCATAAACAACTGCAAAAACACGGTACAAATCAAGTGAGAAGCGTTCTTTCATATAACCACCTATTAGAATTGCTTATAATAACAGTATAAAAATTAACTTTCCTTATGTCAAGACTTGTATTATAATATAGAAGCAAAAGTGAGAGTTTTCCCAAAAATATATTAGCCGACAAGGCGGAATGGAGAACGTTATGGAAAGAACAATAGGTACTGTAGTTCGTGGCGTCAGAGCACCCATCATTCGTCAGGGCGACGACCTTGCACAGATAGTAACTGACAGCGTTGTAAACTGCATCAATGCTGAGAACATCACCATTGGCCAGAAGGATATCGTAGCAGTAACTGAGTCCATCGTTGCAAGAGCACAGGGCAACTACGCAGATGTAAATGCAATTGCAGAGGACATCAAGGCAAAATTCCCTTCCGGTCATGTCGGCGTAATTTTCCCCATCCTCAGCAGAAACAGATTTGCTATCTGCCTGCGAGGTATTGCAAAGGGCTGCAAGAAGATTACCCTTATGCTCAGCTACCCCTCCGATGAAGTCGGTAATCATCTGTTTGACATTGATATGCTCGATGAGAAGGGCGTTGACCCCTACACCGATGTCCTGAGCGAGGAAAAGTACCGCGAGCTGTTCGGCTACATTATGCACCCGTTCACCGGCGTTGACTATGTTGCATACTACAAGCAGCTTATTATGGACTGCGGCTGTGAGTGCGAAATCGTATTCGCAAACAAGGCAGCAGCAATCCTCGACTACACCAAGGATGTTCTGTGCTGCGATATTCACACCAGAGCACGCACCAAGCGTCTGCTCAAGAAGAATGGCGCAGAGACCGTCTACGGCCTTGACGACATCATGACCGCACCTGTAAACGGCAGCGGATATAACGATTTCTGCGGCCTTCTCGGCTCCAACAAGGCAACTGAGGACACCGTAAAGCTGTTCCCCATCAACTGCCAGGAATTCGTTGAGCGCGTACAGAAGCTTCTCTATGAGAAGACCGGCAAGAGCATCGAGGTTATGATTTACGGCGACGGCGCATTCAAGGACCCCATCGGCAAGATTTGGGAGCTGGCTGACCCCGTAGTATCTCCCGGATATACCGCAGGTCTTGCAGGCACTCCCAACGAGCTCAAGCTCAAGTACCTTGCAGACAACGACTTTGCTGACCTGTCCGGCGACGAGCTCAAGGCTGCAATCTCCGAGAAGATTAAGGCAAAGGACGCTGACCTCAAGGGCAATATGGCATCCGAGGGCACTACCCCCAGAAAGCTCACCGACCTTATCGGCTCACTCTGCGACCTTACCTCCGGCAGCGGCGACAAGGGCACTCCTATTATCTACATTCAGGGTTACTTCGATAACTACACCAAGTGATAATACAGACAGCACCGTCTTTGACGGTGCTGTTTTTATGCTTACTTGACGGAAAGTGCCGATTAATCTATAATCAGCGTATAATATCTAAGGAGCAGAAGAATGAGAAAATGTGAGCATTGCAAAAATATGATACCGGAGGATATGAAGATATGTCCGCACTGCGGTCTGCTTCCTCCTACGCTTTATCCTCAGTTTTTTCTGTATCTTGCGCTTACGCTGATTGCGGCATTTGCGGCATTTTACTACAGACCGTTCCTTAACGGGCCTGCACTCGGTGCAGCGGCTGAAGGCACCTTGTGGGTAGCGTTCTGCATATTCGCGGTATTTATGCTGATTTTCGGTTTTGTAAGCGTTGTACTGCTCAGAGCATATAAAAATCGCAGCTACAAGGGCAAAATCACCAAGGCAGAACGCGATTATTTCATCCGTATGAAAAAGCATATCGAGGCAGGAAGCCACAAGTATGAGGGCAAGTACTGCACTATATGCGGTCATAGAAAATAAAGGCAATAAAAAACAGGTATTGGTAAAACCAATACCTGTTTTTGTTGTGAGTTAATTAAATCTGTGCAAATGCCTGCTCAAAGTCAGCGATAATGTCATCAACATTTTCCAGACCGACGGACAGACGGATAAGACCTGCGGAGATGCCTGCAGCCTTGAGGTCCTCGGGACCGTAGGTGGAGTGGGTCATGGATGCGGGATGCTCAATGAGAGTTTCTGCATCGCCGAGAGAAACTGCGATGGTGCACAGGTGCAGGGAGTTGCAGAACTTCATACCGGCTTCCTTGCCGCCCTTGATTTCAAAGGAAATCATACCGCCGAAGTCCTTCATCTGACGCTTTGCAATCTCGTGACCGGGATGAGTGGGCAGACCGGGATAGTTGACATGCTCGACCTTGTCGTTGTTGTACAGGTACTCAGCAATCTTCTTTGCACTCTCGGTGTGGCGTGCAACGCGCAGCTCGAGGGTCTTGAGACCGCGGAGGATAAGCCATGCCTCGAAGGGTCCGAGGGTTGAACCGGTCATATCCTTAAGACCGAACATCTTTACGCGGGTGATGAACTCAGCGGAGCCTACAACAAATCCCGCGATAACATCGCCGTGACCGTTGAGGTACTTGGTTGCAGAGTGAACAACTACATCAGCGCCGAGCTTGAGGGGATTCTGGAGTGCGGGGGAAGCAAAGGTGTTGTCGCAGACAACCTTGATGTCCTTGTTGTACTCGTGAGCGGTCTTTGCAAGCAGCTCAATATCGGTAATCTTGAGGTTGGGGTTTGCGGGAGTTTCAAGATATACAGCAACGGTGTTTTCCTTCAGGTTTGCCTTGAGGTTTTCGAGCTTGCTCAGGTCGGTGAAGGTAACTTCAACACCGTACTCGGTCAGACCGTGGTTGAGAAGTGCGAAGGTGCAGCCGTAAAGAGTCTCGTCAGCGATGATGTGCTTGCCTGCGCCTGCGATGGACCACAGGCAGGAGGAGATAGCACCCATACCGGAAGCGGCTGCTGCGCAAGCCTCGCCGCCTTCAAGAGCGGCAATCTTGTTCTCGAGAACAGCAGTGGTGGGGTTGCCGAGACGGCTGTAGATGTAACCGCCCTCTTCACCAGCAAAACGACGGCCGCCCTGTTCGCAGTCTTCGAAGTAGAAGGTGGAGGTCTGGTAGATAGGCATGGTCAGGGAACCGTACTGGGTGTCTCTGATGTTGCCTGCGTGTACTGCGCGAGTACCAAAGCCGGATTTTTCGAGCATTTCTTTGTCCATAACTTTTCTCCATTCATATATATTTTATGGTTTTTAATATTTGTAGCTATATTATAAAATATCACTAATTTTTTGTCAATGTTTACCTGCAAAATTGTGCAAAGTTATGCGATTTAAAGTGGTGTAGTGCAGAAACACTGAGTATGTAAAAAAACAAAAGGCCGCAGCCCGTTTGGACTGCGGCCTTCTGCTTTAGAGAAGTAGAGAGGATGTGTATGAAAAATCGGATTATCTTGTTAATATATCAGCCACCGAACTGCGGATGAGTTGACAGACCTGATTCATCAACGCCGTTTGAGTCTGCGTTCGGCTTGGACTCGTCAAAGGTTACGGTGAGGGTTACATATTCGTTGTTGCGATATACGATGATATCTGCCGTATCGCCTGCCTTGTACTGGCGGATTGCGGAGCTGAGGTCCTCATAGCCTGCAATGTCGTTATCACCGAGCTTGGTGATGATGTCGCCGGAGGACAGACCGCACTTTTCTGCGCAGCTGCCGCTTTCAACATTAAACACATAAGCGCCCTCGGGCATCTTGTAGTATTCGGCGTAAACGGAGGTATAGCGGTTGTCAATGTTTGCACCGAGATAAGCCTTGCCTGTGACATAGCCCTTGGTTATAAGGTCGTTTGCGATGTCAACGGCATCGTTGATGGGAATTGCAAAGCCGAGTCCCTCAACGCCGCTTGAGCTGTATTTTGCGGTAACAACGCCTATAACCTCGCCCTTTGCGTTGTACAGAGGACCGCCGGAGTTGCCAGAGTTTACTGCTGCGTCAAACTGGAACATACTGATTGCGGGATTGTTTGAGCTGGTGGTTATGCTGCGGTCAAGTGCGCTGACATGGCCGGTTGTCATTGTGAAGGCAAGCTCACCGAGGGGATTGCCGATTGCATAGACCTCTTCGCCGACCTGGATGTTCTCGCTATCACCGACATTTACGGGGTTAAGACCGGTTGCATCAATCTTGAGAACTGCAATATCGTTGCTTGCTTCAACACCGACGATTGTTGCGTCATACACGGTGCCGTCATGAATCATAACGGAAACCTTGTAGTTGTACAAATATGCGTACTCGATTACATGGTAGTTGGTGATGATGTAGCCGTCTGCGGTTACGATAAAGCCGGAGCCGCTTACTGCACTTGA
>JAZULF010000066.1:0-2735 GCA_045643645.1 Oscillospiraceae bacterium | reverse complement strand
ACGGCGGCGAGGTGCGTTTCAATACAAAGCTTACAAGGCTTATCACCGATAAAAATGTCCTTACGGGCATTGAGGTGCAAAGTCCCGAGGGCGCATATACAATCGATTGCGACAGACTCGTTCTCGCAATCGGTCATTCAGCACGCGATACCTTTGAGATGCTCAATTCCGCAGGCGTGCCTATGGAGCCTAAGGCGTTTTCAATGGGCGTACGCATAGAGCACAAGCAGGCCGATATCAACCTTGCGCAGTACGGTGCGCAGTATGATAATCTGCCTGCCGCCGATTATTCGCTCAACGCGCATTTTGAGGACGGCACAAGCGCCTACACCTTCTGCATGTGCCCAGGCGGCGAGGTCATTGCCGCGGCATCGGAGTGCGGCGGCGTTGTGACAAACGGAATGAGCCGCTCAAAGCGAGATGAGGAAAACTCGAATTCCGCCCTGCTCGTAACACTTTCGCCCGAGGACTTCCCCGACAAGAGCACCCTCGGCGGTATGTACTGGCAGAGAGAAATCGAGCAAAGCGTGTTCAAGGTCGGAAACGATTACAGAGCCTGCTCGCAGACAGTGGGTGATTTTCTTAATCACAGAGCAAGCGAGGGAGCAAAGAGCGTAATACCCAGCTACAAGCCCGGTGTGCATTGGTGCAATCTGCACGAGGTGCTGCCGACGGTAATCACCTCGGTGCTTGAAAAGGCAATCCCCGAGCTCGGCAAAAGGCTTAATGGCTTTGACAATCCCGAGGCGGTGCTGACGGCACCCGAAACGCGCTCATCCTCGCCCGTGCGCATTCTCAGAAACGAGCTGCGCGTGTCCGAGATACGCGGTCTGTATCCCTGCGGCGAGGGCGCGGGCTATGCAGGCGGAATAAGCTCCGCGGCGGTCGACGGAATGAAGTGCGCAGAGTGTCTGATTGAAAGCTTATAATTATAATATGTATACAGTGTGCGTTTTTCGCACACTGTATCTTTTTTTTGCGCTTGTGGTGCGCTCTTGTGTCCACCACTACATATTGTGGTGACCGATGATAACAAAAAATGAGCAAATTATGAACAGATGAAAATCCGCGAAGCATTGAAAGTAAAGGATTTTTTGAAAACAAGCTCGGAGTACACCCTGAAAGCAGCCTGAAAACGATAACTATCTGTAAAATAGCAAACACAATATTTTGTGGTCAAAGTGGTTACAAAGCGGTAAAACCGACTATATTTTGTGGCTCTTTCTCTTGACAACACAAGATGCATAGTCTATTATGAGTAACGCTAACAATACGAAAAGGTGTAACTATGCAGATTTCAGGACTACAGAAACTGACACTGCTCGACTACCCGGGAACAGTTGCCTGCACAATATTTACGGCAGGGTGCAATTTCAGATGCCCGTTTTGCCACAACGCAATGCTGGTGCTGCCCGAGCAGATTGAGGAGGCCTCGCTGAGCGAGGACGAGGTGCTTAGCTTTCTTCGAAAGCGGCAGGGTGTGCTTGAGGGCGTAGCGGTAACGGGCGGTGAGCCTCTGCTGCACGCGGATATGCCTCAGCTGCTGAAAAAAATCAAGGACCTCGGCTACAAGATAAAACTTGATACCAACGGCTCAAACCCGAAGCTTCTGCGCGAGATTGTGCAGGCAGGTCTTGTTGACCGCGTGGCGATGGATATCAAAAACTCGCCCGAGAGCTACCCCGAAACCGTGGGCTGCAAGGTCGATATGGCTGCGATTGAGGAGTCGAAGAACTTCCTTTTAAGCGGCGTAATCGATTACGAATTCCGCACCACTGTGGTCAAGGGCATCCATACAGAAGAAAGCCTCGTTGAGGCGGCAAAGTGGATAGCCGGTGCCAAGGAATATTACCTGCAGCAGTTCAAGGATTCGGGAAATCTCATCAAGCCCGATGAGCTTTCTGCATTTGACGAAAAAGAGATGCACGCGCTGGCGGATGCGGTACGCGAATTTGTACCCGCAGTCGAAGTCAGAGGCGTATGACAAACACGGAGGATATAAAGATGTACCAGATTATCAAAAGAGACGGCAAAATTGCTGATTTTGACATCAACAAGATTGCAAACGCAATAATGAAGGCCTTCGAGGCAACCGAAACCGAGTATACCGAGAATATTATCGATTTCCTCGCACTCAAGGTTTCCGCAGACTTCCTGCCCAAAATCAAGGACGGCTATGTTGCCGTTGAGGATATTCAGGACAGCGTCGAGGCAGTTCTCTCCCGCGGCGGCTACGAGGGTGTTGCAAAGGCATACATTCTCTACCGTAAGAACCGCGAGAAGCTGCGTAACATGAAGAGCACCTACCTTGACTACAAGGAAACCGTCAACAGCTATGTAAACATTCTCGACTGGCGCGTCAAGGAAAACTCCACCGTCACCTATTCCGTCGGCGGTCTTATCCTCTCCAACTCCGGTGCAATCACCGCAAACTACTGGCTCAGCGAGATTTATGACGAGGAAATCGCAAACGCACACCGCAACTGCGATATCCACCTGCACGACCTGTCCATGCTGACCGGCTACTGCGCAGGCTGGAGCCTCAAGCAGCTCATTCAGCAGGGCCTCGGTATCCCCGGCAAGATTAATTCCTCTCCCGCAAGCCACCTTTCCACCCTCTGCAACCAGATGGTCAACTTCCTGGGCATCATGCAGAACGAATGGGCAGGCGCACAGGCATTCTCCTCCTTCGATACCTACCTTGCTCCCTTTGTCAAGATTGACAACCTCAGCTA
>JAZULF010000065.1:0-1990 GCA_045643645.1 Oscillospiraceae bacterium | reverse complement strand
GTTTTGTTCTTTCAATTCAGCGCCGTATTTAAACACAAACGATATTGCAATAAGAACTATACCAAACAAAATCGGACTGCTTGCACTGATTTCTGCATTCATTGTGATTTCCGGGTCAATATTTGTGATTGCGAGAAGTATTTCCGAAAACACCGATACTCCAAGCGGAACGGCGATTAAAAGAATGCCGAGACGACGCATTTCCTTTGCACCCTCAAAGGTGAAGGGGGTGCCTGCCTTCAGCTCGTTTTTGAAATAAATCTCGGCAAACTTTGAAAGAACCGCTGCCGAAATTGTGAAAACAAGCAGCTGTGCCAGCAAATTGCAGGCATGAACGATGCTCATACCGTCAATGCCGTCAACAAGTCCGTGAACCGTGACCTTGCCCAGCTCGGCTGAATTGTCAGCACCTATAGCAACGCTCACGATGCCCGCAATGCACAGCACAGCCGAAACGGCAAAGACAATAAACATTATCTTTGAAATCGCGCGTCCGATTTTTGCCAGCGTCTGAATTGTCTTTAATGATTTGCTCACGGCTGAATCTCCTGCTCCTCGGGCATGATGATTGCCGCGATGATGTATGCAAGAACACCGCTGCCGCCAAGCAGGCAGAATACTACCCATGCAAGACGGATGATGGTGGGGTCGGTGTCAAAGTACTCGGCAACGCCGCCGCATACGCCGAACAGCTTCTTTTCCTTTGTGCTTCTGAAAAGTCTTTTTTTCATTTCTATTATCTCCTGAGATTATTCTTTCTGTCATTGCGGTTTTATAATTCCGCCCGACAGTAATTTATCACTGATTGCACATAACCGCAAGCTTTTGTCTTGCCTTTTCGGCGCAGTAGAGCTTTTTGCCCTGCTCGGCAACAATGCGGTATTCCTTTTCCGCATCCTCTGCGTAGCCGCCTGCCTCGTAAGCCTCGGCAAGACGGTAATGACCCAGCACTCTGCTGAGCTCATCCCTGCAGTTTTCACAGCGCCACTCAAAATAGCCGATGCACTCCTCGGTCTTGCCCGTCACCTTGAGATAGCAGTTGTACACCAGATTCTTGAGGTCCTCAAACGCAGGCTCCTGCGTCATTTCGCTAATCTCATTTACAGCCTTGCGGAATCTTGCAAATGCCCTTGCCGCCGCCCCGGCATTGCCCGAATCGGCATACAGAATGACCATTCTGCCGATAAACGCAAGCTCGTTTTTGCTTGCAATTTCGTCCTTTTGCGTTTTTGCGATTGCGTTGAGATGGCGTATATACTGTGCTTCCTCGTCCTTGAAGCGTCCCATTGCGTGATATGCCTGACCGAGCATTATCGATGCAACAATGTTCCACTTTTCGGGTCTTTTCGTGTAAAGCTCGCTCGTAAACTCGTCGATAAAGCGCTCGGCTTCTATCTCGGTATACAGCATATCGTTAAGCTGCTTCATCTTCTCCTCGGCGCGTCTTGCGCAGAAGGAAAGTCCCGCAAACAGAAGTGCAAGCGCGAGCATTATTCTGAGCATTCCGTTGGGAATAAGCTCCCATGTCACAAGCGGAAACGCAAACGCCAGACCGCACACCGCGCCGTACAATATTGAAGTCTTGCGGAAAAGCGTCATAAGCGAAAGCCTTACCGCAATCAACTGCCTCATATCAGTCATGGTTTATCACCTCAGTATTTCATAACCCTATGCTACCATCAATTTTCCGCTCCGTCAACTTTGCGCACACGCGCACACATTATTGATTACAAAGCGGCGGAAAGTGTGCGGTTTTGCTTGACACAATTGTGCGAAACGAATTATAATTGTACCAATTGGTACGAAAGGCGGGATAATTATGGGCGCAGACAACGCATTATCGGCAGTAGATGTTGCAAAGCTGCTTTCCGTCAGCAAAAACACAGTTTACGAAATGGTTCGCCGCGGCGAGCTTAAATCATACCGCGTCGGCAGAAAAATGCGCTTTACAAAGGAGGATGTGGACAGCTATGTTGCCCGCACCCACCAC
>JAZULF010000064.1:0-8985 GCA_045643645.1 Oscillospiraceae bacterium | reverse complement strand
GTTGCCGACACCGACACCGAAGGTGGTCAGTGCAAGACCCGTAACATTCTGATTTGCGCGAAGAGTTACTGTCAGGAAGCAGTAGATAAGGCCCATAATCAGAGAGCCTACAATGCAGCACAGAAGAGGAATTGCGACTGTGAGGAAGTTATTCATCTGCGCGCCTGAGTTTTCATAGAGGAATGCGCCGATAACGCCGCAGATGCCGCCGACATACATAACGCCTGCAGTACCGAGGTTGAGGTTGCCGGACTTTTCGGTGATTGTTTCGCCGGTGCAGCCGAGCATAAGGGGTATGCCCTGCATTACGGCTCTGGGGATGAAGGAAACAATATCAAACATTGCCGTTTACCTCCTTTTTGGACTTGCTGAAGCTGACCTTGTAGTTGATGAAGAACTCACTGCCGATGATGAAGAAGATGAGCACACCGGTGAGAATATCGCCGAAGGACTGGTTGAGTCCGCAGCTTGTTGCCAGCTCGTTTGCGCCGGTGCTGAGGAATATCAGCAGACCGCTGGTGAGTACCATTACGATGGGATTGAACTTTGCAAGCCAGGATACCATAACCGCGGTAAAGCCCTGACCGCCTGCGAGTGTGGTGGATACGGTGTGGTTGATGCCGCCAACGAGAAGCAGACCTGCGATACCGCAGATTGCGCCGGAAAGAAGCATTGTGCGGACAATTACCTTTTCCACCTTGATGCCTATATAGCGTGCGGTGCGTTCACTTTCACCCACAACGGAAATTTCGTAGCCATGCTTTGTGTAGTTGAGGTAGAAGTACATCACGACGGTGATGATAACAACAAGACCGAGCACCAGCAGGTACTTGTTGCCTATCTCGGGAAGCCAGCCTGCGTGGCTCTGCTGATTGATAACGCCGATTTTGCAGGAGCCCTTGGGGTTTTCCCACTTGACGCAGAAGAATGCGACTATCTGCGCCGCAACATAGTTCATCATAAGGGTGAACAGTGTTTCGTTGGTGTTCCACTTTGCCTTGAACAGGGCGGGAATGCCTGCCCAGATTGCGCCTGCCGCAACAGAGCTGACAACCATAATCAATATAACAACTGCGTTGGGAAGCTTATCACCGAGGAGCACCAGGCAGGCTGCCGCAGCCATTGCACCGGCAAGCACCTGACCCTCGCCGCCGAGGTTCCAACAGCGCATCTTGAATGCAGGAGTAAGTGCGAGAGATATGCACAGCAGGATTGCTGTGTTCTGGAGGAATATCCAGAGCTTACGGCTTGTGCCGAAGGAGCCGTCTACAACGGCGGAGAATACCTCAAGAGGATTTGCGCCGGTTGTTATCGTGGTAAGCAGTGCGCATACCAGAATGCCGACTACTATTGCGATGGCTCTTATGCTCATCGCCTTGCCGCGGCTGAGTGAGCCGCGCTTTGAAATGTGAATCATTTGCCGACACCTCCTACCTTAGTCATCAAAGCGCCCACCTCGCGCTTATCGGTCTTGCGGCCTTCAACAATGCCGCTGACCTTGCCGCCGCAGAGAACAACGATTCTGTCTGCAAGCTCGAGCAGAACATCGAGGTCCTCGCCGACATAGATGACGGCAACGCCCTTCTCCTTCTGCTTGTTGATAAGGTCGTAAATCATATAGGAGGAGTTGATATCAAGTCCGCGAACAGCATAAGCGGTCAGCAGGACTGTGGGTGCGGAGGCGATTTCTCTGCCTACGAGCACCTTCTGAACATTGCCGCCTGACAGACGGCGAACGGGAGTTTCAACGGAGGGGGTTACAACGCCGAGCTCCTCGACGACATTCTCAGCCAGCTTGTGGGGTGCCTTTCTGTCGGTGAATACGCCGAAGCCTCTTCTGAAGGAGCGGAGCATCATATTCTCGGAAAGGTCCATATTGCCTACAAGACCCATACCGAGTCTGTCCTCGGGAACGAAGGAGAGGGATACGCCCATTTCGGCAATCTTTAGGGGGTCCTTGCCGAGCAGCTGCTCGGATTCGCCGTTGTCCTCAATGTACTCGATGCTGCCGCCTTCGGTCTTCTGCAGACCTGCGATTGCCTCGAGCAGCTCCTTCTGACCGCTTCCGGATACGCCTGCGATACCGAGGATTTCTCCGGTGTAGGCGGTAAAGGATACATCGTCGAGCTTTGTGATGCCGTCCTCGCTGACAACAGTGAGGTTCTTTACTGCAATTCTGGGCTTGGGGTCTACGGGCTCGGGTCTGTTGATATTCAGCGCTACGGGACGGCCGACCATCATATTGGTCATCTCCTGAGCGTTGGTGTTCTTTGTCAGCATATCGCCGACGAACTGACCCTTGCGGAGTACTGCAACGCGGTCGGACAGTGCCTCGACCACGTGCATCTTGTGAGTGATGATTACAATTGACTTGCCGTCATCGCGCATATTGCGGACAACCGCAAACAGCTTATCGGTTTCCTGCGGGGTGAGAACTGCGGTAGGCTCATCGAGGATGAGGATATCAGCACCGCGGTACAGGACCTTGATAATCTCAACTGTCTGCTTCTGTGAAACGGACATATCGTAGATTTTCTGATTGGGGTCGATATCAAAGCCGTACTGAGTGCAAATCTGCTTAATCTTCTCGGTTGCGCCCTTGAGGTCGAGCTTGCCCTCCATACCGAGGACAATGTTCTCGGTTGCGGTCAGAACATCAACGAGCTTGAAGTGCTGATGTACCATACCGATGCCCAACTCGAAGGCGTCCTTCGGAGAGGATATGACAACATCCTTTCCATCTATGGAAATAGTTCCCTCATCGGGGAAGTAAATACCGGAAAGCATATTCATAAGCGTGGTCTTACCGCTGCCGTTTTCACCGAGCAGTGCAAGTATTTCGCCTCTGTATATATCAAGCCAACACTTATCGTTTGCAACGATTGAGCCGAAGCGCTTTGTAATATCACGCATTTTTACGGCGGGAATTCTGTCTTCCATAGCGAAAGCCTCCAAAAGTTCTCAAGAATAAATGCCAAAGGAAGCCCTGCACAAGCAGGGCTTCCTATTAAGTTTCGTCTGAATTATTCCTTAACGGTGATGCCGTCAATGGTGATATCGAAGTAAGGTGCGGAGCGGAGGCTGGATTCAGCGAAGATGCCGTTTTCAATGCACTCTGCGCCGTTCATGCCGAAGGAATCGGTGTAGGAGCTGAGGGTCTTGCCGCCAACGGTCCAGTTTGCGGTATCGAATACCTTGATGGAGCCGTCCTTGAGGCCTGCTTCAACTTCTGCGAGCTTGTCAGCAGTACCTGCTGCTGCAACGGACTCGTTGAGGTCGGTCAGCTGAACGCTGTCGGTATCGAGGGTGCCGCACCAGTCAGTGTCAAATGCCTCGCCGGCCTGAACTGCCTTGATTGCGTACTCGAAGAACGGCTGCCAATTGATACGGGAGGAAACGATGTAGGTGTCGGGGCAAGCAGCCTGAGTGGAGCCGTTGTAGGATACATTGGGAACGCCTGCGGTCTGGCAAGCATTGGGAGCGCCCATGGAGTCAGCGTGCTGGCTGATAAGAACGCAGCCGTCCTTGATGAGGTTCTGTGCGCCTTCCATTTCGAGGGTTTCATCGTACCAGGAACCGGTGAAGATTACATCCATGGTAACGGTGGGGCATACGGACTTTGCGCCAAGGTAGAAGGAGGTGTAACCGGACTTAACTTCTGCGTAGGGCATTGCGCCAACATAGCCCATCTTTGCCTGGTCAGCGGTGATGTCGCCCTTTTCAATCATTTCGTTGAGCTTGAGGCCTGCTGCAACGCCTGCGAGGTAGCGGCCTTCGAAGATGGTTGCGAATGCATTGTGGAAGTTGTCGAGCTTGTCATTGAGTGCGGTGTCGCCGGTGCAAGCAACAAACTGAACATCGGTGAACTCCTGTGCAGCCTGGAGAATGTAGGGCTGATGACCGTAGCTGTCGGAGAATACGAGGCTGCAGCCTGCGTCTGCCATCTCTGCTGCTGCATCATATGCGGACTGGTCTTCGGGAACATTGCCCTTGATAACAGCTTCTGCGCCGAGTGCGTCGCAAGCTGCCTTGAATGCATCGATAAAGTTCTTATCGTAGCCGGAGTTTTCGTCGTGCAGGCAGATAAGGCCTACCTTAAGGGATGCTTCTTCCTTATTTTCGTTGTCGCCGTTGCTGCCGCATGCGCAGAGAGCAAATACCATGACGAGAACGAGAATCATCGCAGTAATCTTCTTCATCTTTCGGTTTCCTCCAAAAATTTTTTGATTAATATTATCAAAAACCGTTCGGTTTCAGATACAAAATAAAAAAATCGGCTGCAAATGATATGCAGCCGAAGAAAAAGCTAAATAGTAAAGAGAAACACTTATCCCTTTATTACTAAAACTAAACTTCGATAGTCCGGTCATTTACGGCGTCCGGGTAGAGACTTCAAATCCATATCATTTGCTATATATCGAAAATGTTAACTTGTGTCTTTAGAATAGCAACCCTGACGGGATATGTCAACCCCCTATTTAGACAAGTTTGCTATTTTTTCGCGGGCATTTTTAGTTATAATGCCATCAATCCTCGCAGAACTCGAGTCCGTCATCGCTCATAGCCGCGATGCGTGCAAGCGATTCGATGCGCATACCCTCTGCGCGAAGGCTTGCGCCGCCGGGCTGGAATGCCTTTTCGACTGCTATTGCCGCACCGACTACCTTTGCACCGGACTGCTCGACAATTGAGCGCAAACCGCGAAGCGCCTCACCGTTTGCAAGAAAGTCATCGACTATAAGCACCTTGTCCTCACTGCTGAGGTAGGACTTTGACACGATTACGGTATTATCGGTGCCGTGGGTAAACGAATGCACTGGCGCTGAATAAAGGTCATCGGAGATATTGGAGGTCTTGCTCTTCTTGGCAAACACAACGGGGCAATCAAGCAGATAACCTGTCAGCACAGCAAGACCGATGCCCGATGCTTCAATAGTCAGAACCTTGTTGATTTCCTCGCCTGCATAGAGTCTGCGGATTTCCTCAGCCATTGCGTAGCTGAGCTTAGGGTCAATCTGATGATTAAGGAAGCTGTCAACCTTCAGAACGCCGCCGGGCTTGACCTTTCCGTCACGCTTGATTCTCTCTATAAGTTCCTGCAAAACAATCCCTCCAATCGAATTCGATTTCATTTTATCCGACTTTGCGTATTTAAGCAATACGGATTTCGGTAAATCTTTCAAATTTTCGGCTGCACATTTTGTTGAAGTTCTACAAACAGCATTTCAGGCTCCGCGCAGACAGCAACTGGTATATTGCCTTTCGATATCAAAGCTGATAAAATGTTACTACATTTATTTAATAGGAGCATTTTTATGGACGATTTAAGCATCAGAAAGAAAAACCTTATTATGTTCCCGCTCGGCACTGTCGGTCGTGATATGGTATATTTCCTGTTCACAAGCTGCATTATGACCTTCGTGCTGTTCACACGAAATCTCACAAACGCTCAGTTTGCCGCAATCACCGCAATCGTGGTTGCCGCACGAGTTTTTGACGCACTCAATGACCCCATTATGGGCAACATCATCGAGCGTACACGCACTAAGTGGGGCAAGTTCAAGCCCTGGCTTGTAATCGGCATCGTGTCCACCTCGGTTGTTGTTTACCTCGCCTTCAACACGAGTCTGCAGGGCTGGAGCTTTGTATGGTTCTTCGGAATCATCTACTTCCTGTACTCCATCACCTACACCATGCACGACATCTCCTACTGGGGTATGGTACCCGCGCTTTCCTCCGATGCTGACGCACGCAATCAGTTTGCCTCCCGCGCAACTCTGTTTGCAGGTATCGGCGGCACTCTCGCAAGCGTGCTTATCCCCATGTTCACCGTCGGTGAGAACGCTATCGGCGGCAGCACCACAACCGCTTACGGCATAATCGCACTTGCGGTCTGCATCATTGCTCCCGCATTTCTGTGCTTCACCATCTTCGGTGTCAAGGAAAAGCGCGAGTACACCGATGCGCCTCCCATCAGCTTCAAGAAAATCTGGAAGACCATCACCGGCAACGACCAGCTTCTGTGGATAAGCCTTATTTTCCTGCTTCAGCAGATAGGCAACGGTCTTATCGTCGGCGGCATCGGCTCTACATATATATACTTCGACTTCGGCTATGACGGCGGTCTGTTCTCGCTGTTCTCCATTGTCGGCATGTCCGTAACCGCACTGCTTATGATTTTCTACCCCGCAATCTCCCGCAAGGTAAAGCGCAAGAAGTTCATGGGTCAGCTTGCCGTCATTTCGGTTATCGGCTACGCAATTCTGCTTGCCGCAGGTCTGTTCATGCCGTCAACCATGCTCAAGTTCTGGGCAATCACAATCGGCTATATGCTCTCTAACTTCGGTCAGTACGGCTACTACCTCGTAATGATGATTTCCATCATCAACACCGTTGAGTACAACGAGTACAAGACCGGCGAGCGTGACGAGGCAATCATTGCCTCCCTGCGCCCCTTCCTCACCAAGATGAGCTCCGCACTTATCGTACTTATCACCAACGCGGCATACATCGTCTTCGGTGTAACCAAGTACACCAACCAGATTTCCGACTTTGAAAACCAGTGCGCACGCAATCTCATCACCGAGCAGGATAAAATCAGCGCAATCAGCGGCGTAATCAGCGGCATTGAGCCTGCAAAGACTCTTGCTCTGCTCATCTGCATGGCGGCTATCCCCTGCGCACTTATGCTCATTGCATACTTCCTTTACAAGAAGCACTACAAGCTCGACGAGGAAGAATACGCCCACATCTGCGAAGAGCTTGACGCTCGCAAGGCAAAGGCATGAGTATTACAAAGCTCGCCTTGAAATTTGCGGCAAGGCTGCCCGATATTGAGAGCTTTGACCGCTTTCTGTTCATAGGTCCGCACCCCGATGATATTGAAATCGGTGCAGGCGCAACCGCGGCAAAGCTTGCCGACATGGGCAAGGCAGTCTGCTTTCTTATCTGCCTTGACGGGCGCTACGGCTCGGAAACAATTCCTCCCGAGGAGCTTATTGAAGTCCGCAAGGCAGAGGCAATCAAATCC
This sequence comes from Oscillospiraceae bacterium, assembly GCA_045643645.1. Classification (GTDB taxonomy): domain Bacteria; phylum Bacillota; class Clostridia; order Oscillospirales; family Oscillospiraceae; genus F23-B02. The sequence continues at coordinate 1,955 of JAZULF010000064.1, read as the reverse complement.
GCAGCAGCGCTCGGTGTCAGCGATGTGCGCTTTCTCGGTCTTTCCGACGGCGGCTTTTATGAGCAAGCCGAGCTTATGCGCGGCATAGCCGAGGTTGTCGGTGATTTCAAGCCCGGGGTAGTATTTGCACCCGACCCCTGCGTTACAAGTGAGTGCCACGCAGACCACCTCAATGTCGGTGATGCGGCGCGGCGCATTGCGTATTTCGCTCCCTACGAAAACCTGATGCGCGGCTACGGTGCCGAGGGCGCTCCCGTAAAAGCGCTTGCATATTATATGACCGCAAAGCCTACCCGCTTTGTGAAAACAAGCGGCTATCTAAGCCGTCAGCTTGATGCGATTTTCAAGTGCCACACAAGTCAGTTTCCCGCAGGCAGCGCTGACGGAAACTCAATCGCTCTGTACCTCAAGCTGCGCGCAGCCGATTTCGGCATACGCAGCCTGAAGGGCATTGCCGAGGGCTTTCGCGTGCTCGGCGTAACGCAAATGCACTGTCTTCCCGAGGCAGAAAAATAGCAATAAAAAAACACAGTGGAAAATCCACTGTGTTTTTTATTTCATATTGCTGCAAGCGTGTCCTCAAGGCGGATGAGCATAGTTGCCGCCTCCGCTCTTGTAACGCTGCTTTTCGGAAGCATTGTTCCGTCGCCGTAGCCCTTGATTATGCCGATTGCGCACATTGCGTTGACATCGTCATAGATGCACGGCTCAATGTAATCCTTGTCGGTGAAGCCATCGCAGGCAGAGGGGGCTGCCCCGCTCAAATCCATTCCGCTTACCTGCGCGTATCGTGCAAGCATTGCGCACATCTGCTCGCGGGTTACCTTTGCATCGGGCATAAATCTGCCCTCGCCGCAGCCGTTTGTGATGCCCTCATTGTATGCCCACAAAAGCGCGTTGAGGTAGCTGCTGCCCTCGGGAATGTCAGTAAAATCGTGCGTAAGCCCTTCTGTGTCGGGCTTGCCCGCCATAGTGTAAAGCATGGTTACAAGCTGCGAGCGCGTTACATTGTTTTCCGCTGAAAGCTTTCTGCTGCTGATGCTGAGTAAGCCCTCGCTGACCGCGCGGTCGACATCCTTGTAATACCAGCAATACGGCTTGACATCGGAGTAAACATGACCTCTTGCGCTATAGGTTATCCATGTCGTGCCGCTTGAGTAATATCCCGTAGCGTAGCCCTTGACGGTGTAAACGGTGTCTGCCTTTGCGGTGATGCTGCTGCTGTATTTATTCGAGCTTGTAGAGGGTGCGGTATCGTTTGTTGTGTAGTAATAGCTTGCGCCCGTAGGCAGACCGCTCAGGGTAATCTTTCCGCCGCTGACGCTTATCTTCGGCGTTGACAGCGTTGTGTACTTAATGGTCTTCGAAACGGAATCCGTCTTAAAGCCGTTCCAATCATAAACACATCTTGCCTTTACGGTGGTGTTATCGCTTACCGAAAAGCTGCCCGTGTATTTCTTGCTGTTATCAGGCATCGGCTCGGAGCCATCGGTTGTGTAGTAAATCTTTGCGCGGCTGTCGCCCGTGATTACAACCTTTTTGCCGCTCGAGGTATCCTGATAGCTGATTGAGGGCTTGCTCAGCGCTGCACCCGTGCCTGCCGAGCCGGGATAGGCATCGTAATAGATTTTGCCTGCAGTAGGCGTTATGCCGCGGCGCACGAGAAGCTCATTGAGCGTTACAAACTCGTAGCCCTGCGCCTTGAGAGTGTCAATTGCGTTGAGCGCTGCGGTTACGGAGGTGCTGTACAAATCGTGCATAAGCACGATTGAACCATCTCTTGCAGCCTTCATAAACTGATTATAGGCTGCGGTTGCATTACGGCTTTCCCAGTCGCGCGTATCAACCGACCAGTAGTAGGCAGGTACTGCCGCGGCATTCAGCACGCGGGAGTTATAGCCGCCTCCGGGCGGACGCAGGGAGTAGTTGAGGTCATAGCCTATGGCCTTGTCGAG
>JAZULF010000063.1:0-3830 GCA_045643645.1 Oscillospiraceae bacterium | reverse complement strand
AGTTGACGCTCTGCTTGCAGCGGTAAAGTAATGCATATACCGACCTGTGAAAGCTCGCAGCTTGAAATTCTCAGCTTCGATGAGGCACTGAGCAATTCGGGCAGCAGGGGAGATTACGATGCAGATAAGTGGCTGTATGTTCCCGACTACTATGCCGACTACCGATATATTCTCGGTACACGCGGCAAAAATCCTCTTATCTGCATAGGCATTAATCCCTCGACTGCAGCACCCGATGACCTTGATAACACTCTCAAGAGTGTAGCAAGAATTGCTGCAGCTAATGGCTATGACAGCTGGATAATGTTCAATGTGTATGCCCAGCGCGCAACCAATCCCGACGATATGGATAAGACTCTCAACGAGAAGCTCCATCGCGAGAATATGCTTGCCTTTGAGTACATACTTAAAAATGTAGGGGAGGGCATTTCTCCTGCAATATGGGCAGCCTGGGGCACGATTATCGAAAAGCGCCCGTATCTGCATGACTGCGTGCTTGATATGGTCGAGCTTGGTCAGCGCTACGGCGCAAACTGGTTCTCGGCGGGCAAGAAGTCCGTCAAGGGACATCCGCACCACCCGCTGTATCTCCGCAAGGACGCGGCTACAGAGCCCTTCGACATTGTCAGCTATCTTGAGGTGATTAAATGAGCAAGCCGTGCTTCAAACTTGCGGTATGCCAGATTAAAACTGAGCTAAATAAGCGCGAGAGCATGGAGAAAGCGGCGCGTATGGTTAAGGAAGCCGCGGAAAACGGCGCAGATGTTGTTGTTCTTCCCGAAATGTTCAATTGTCCGTACGCGGATGAGTATTTCCGCGCCTTTGCCGAGAGCGAAAACGGCGAAAGTGTTGCCGCAATGTCCTCTTGGGCGAGGGAGAATGAGATTATTCTTGTAGGCGGCACTATTTCCGAAAAGGACGGCGATAGGCTTTACAACACATGCTTTGTATTTGATAAGCAGGGCAGGGGGATTGCAAAGCACCGTAAGGCACATCTGTTCGATGTGGATATCGATGGCGGCGTGCGCTTTAAGGAGTCTGACTGCTTCACCGCAGGTAACGAGATAACCACCTTTGATACCGAGTACGGAAAGATGGGCGTTCTCGTCTGCTTTGATATGCGCTTTCCCGAGCTTGTTCGCGCAATGGCAAAGCGCGGTGCGGAGATAGTTATCTGCCCTGCACAGTTTAATACAACAACAGGTCCTAAGCATTGGGAGCTGACTATCCGCTCACGCGCGATGGATAATGAAATCTATTATGTCGGTGCATCAGCCGCAAGGTATGAGGGCTTTTCCTATGAATGCTGGGGACACTCAAGTGTTGTCGACCCGTTCGGTATGGTAATAGCCACCTGCGACGAAAAAGAGCAGATTCTTTACAGTGAAATCGACCTTAACAGAGTTGATTCAGTGCGCAGACAGCTTCCGACCTTCCTTAATCTGCGCGAGGACCTGTATGATGTAGCAAAATGATGGCGCTTTTGCATAAAAAAGACTGTGTTTTCAGATGAATGCTGTCTAAATAGATAAAAACAAATAAGAATGAAAAAAGGACTTGCCAAATGAATGGCAAGTCCTTATAATTTATACGAAAAGATTTTTAAGTACGGTACAGAGATGCCGACAAAGTCGCAGATATGGTATAGCTATGCTTGGCGTAACTATAGATTTAGTGTGTCTTGTCGGTTTTCGACAAGGCTTTTTTTGTTGCTGAGGTGAGAAATGAAACTTAAAGCAAGACTTATGGATGAAGCGGCAATGAACCGCGCGCTTATGAGAATTTCCCACGAAATCACAGAAAAGAATAAGGGCGTTGAAAATGTCGTTCTTGTAGGCGTCAGACGCAGGGGCGTTCCCATTGCAGAGCGAATCTGCAGCAACATCAAAAAGATTGAAGACATCACAGTCCCTTGCGGCAATGTTGACATCAGATTCTACCGCGATGACCTTACTCACGAAAGCGAAGCTCCCATCGTATCAAAGGCAGACATCGGAGTTTCGGTGGACGATAAGGATGTAGTCATTGTAGACGATGTTCTGTACACCGGCCGTACGGCAAGAGCGGCAATTGAAGCCGTGTTTACGGTCGGCAGACCGAGAACTATTCAGTTCGCGGTGCTGGTCGACAGGGGACACAGGGAACTGCCCATAAGAGCCGACTATGTCGGTAAGAATGTTCCCACATCGCGCACCGAGCTGATTGAAGTCAGACTTCCCGAGTTTGACGATGACACGGGCGTGTACTTAATGGCACAAGAATAAATTTATATAAAAGAGAGGATTACGCAATGAACCTTACTTACAACATCAGCGACAGACCCAAGTTCGGCCAGGTTATTCTGTTTGCTCTGCAGCAGCTTCTGGCAATCATGGCAGCAACAATCGCAGTACCTGCTATCGTAGGCAACGGAATGTCCCAGACTGCAGCACTCTTCGGTGCGGGCGTCGGCACTATCGTTTACCTGCTCTTTACAAGATTCAAGAGCCCGGTCTTCCTCGGAAGCTCCTTCGCATTCCTCGGCTCAATGGCAACTGCATTTGCAGGCGCTGTTTCCCTGCAGGCAGGCTACGCAGGCCTCATCATTGGTGCAGCCTTCGCAGGTCTTGTATATGTAATCATTGCAATCGTCGTTAAAGCATGCGGCGTCAACTGGATTGACAAGATTATGCCCGCAGTAGTAATCGGACCCACCGTAGCAATCATCGGTCTTTCACTCTCCGGCAACGCAATCGGCGACCTCGTCGGCAAAACCGCAGCAACCGCTTCCACCTATGTCTGCATCATCTGCGGCCTCGTAACTCTGGCAGTAACCATGCTCTGCTCCGTATACGGCAAGAAGATGCTCAAGATGATCCCCTTCATCATCGGTATACTCGCAGGCTACGCAGTAGCAGCAATCTTCACCGTCATTGGCACCAAGACCGGTAACGAATCTCTCGTTGTAATTAACTTCGGACTCTTCTCCAATATGACCTGGGTTCCTGACTTCTCCTTTGTTCAGGCTGCAAAGGGCTTCTCCGCAGTTGACGGCTCCTACATTGCAACCGTAGCAGTTGCATATGTACCCGTAGCATTAGTTGTCTTCGCAGAGCACATTGCAGACCACAAGAACCTGTCCTCCGTCATCGGCACCGATCTCCTCAAGGAGCCCGGTCTCCACAACACCCTCCTCGGCGACGGCGTCGGCTCTTTCGTAGGCTCAATCTTCGCCGGCTGCCCCAACACCACTTACGGTGAGTCCATCGGCTGCGTAGCAAACTCCGGCAATGCTTCCGTAGTAACCATCCTCGCAACCGCAATTCTCGCAATGGTAATCTCCTTCTTCGGACCCTTCGCAACCTTCCTTGCAACAATCCCCGCTTGCGTAATGGGCGGCGTATGCGTAGCACTGTACGGCTTCATCGCAGTATCCGGTCTTAAGATGATTCAGGATGTAGACCTCAACGAGAACAAGAACCTGTTTGTTGTATCCGTAATCCTCATCGCAGGTGTAGGCGGCATGAGCGTATCCTTCGGCAATGTAACCGTAACTGAGGTTGCATGCGCACTCATTCTCGGTATCCTCACCAATGTAATGTTCAACAACAAGAAGGCAAAGTAATTAAGATAAATAATAAGAGCGACGCAGAATAAAATGCGCAGATCTTAAATTTTTTTGAAGTTTAGTATTGACAAATTCAATATTTGCGGTATAATACTCCTTGCGTTTAGCGGATTTGTTTAATGGTAGCACACCGGACTCTGACTCCGTTTGTGAGGGTTCGAATCCTTCATCCGCTGGCAATCCCGTAAGCCTTGTGGTTGCGGGATTTTTCTTTATTTATCAA
>JAZULF010000062.1:0-4137 GCA_045643645.1 Oscillospiraceae bacterium | reverse complement strand
TCGGAGATAAGCTATGAATATTAATGTCATTAAGTTTTTTGAAAAATACGATAACGACCCCGGGCTTTATCAGCGCGTGCAGGACGCACTTGCAATGTACCCCGGCAGCCTTGAAATCCGCGAGGCTGTTGTAGAGGATGTGCTTATTCCCATAGCAACTGAGATGGGTCTGCCCTTCACCGTTGTTGACCTCAAGGTTTACGAGGCAAGCAAGAAGAATGCAAAGCACAAGGATGTTGAGCTTACCGAGGAGGACCTCGCCGCCGAAGATGACGACGAGGATTACTGGCTTGAGGACAAGGGCTGGACTAACGATGAGTCCTGCTTCTGCGGCGACAAGTAAAAGCATTTTTATAATCATTCCTGCAATTTCGCGGGAATGATTTTTTAGCGTGAAAACATCAGCAAAGGAATGGTACTATGAAAATTCAGCGTGATTACCCGAAATTCGTAATCACCGCAAAGGGCACGAGATGGGTCGAGCAGGGTCATCCGTGGATATACGATGCCGAGGTTATCTCCTCCGAGGGAGAATGCGAAAACGGCGCACTTGTCGATGCCGTCAGTGAAAAGGGTAAGTATCTCGGCACGGGCTTTTTAAGCCTCAACAGCAAGATAAGAATCCGCCTTATCTCACGCAATGCAAACGACAAATTCGACGAAGCCTTCTGGCGCAGACGCATTAAGTATGCCTGGGATTACCGCAAGACAGTTATGTGCGGGGATACGGGCTGCTGCCGCGTTATCTTCGGCGAGGCTGACTCCTTCCCCGGTCTGACTGTTGACCGCTTTTCCGACATTCTCGTTACGCAGACACTGTCTGTCGGCATTGAAAAAATCAAGCCGATGCTGTTTCCCCTCATTGTAGAGGTGCTGAGGGCTGACGGGCAGGAAATCAGCGGCATATTCGAGCGCAACGATGTGAAAATCCGCGAGCTTGAGGGACTTGAGCAGAACAAAGGCTGGTTTGAGCTTGAGGGCGAAGCACACCCCGAAAGCACCGTAACCGAAATCTGCGAAAACGGCATCTATTACAGTGTCGATGTTGAAAACGGTCAGAAAACAGGCTTCTTCCTCGACCAGAAGTACAACCGCCTTGCAGTTGCGCGTCTTGCAAAGGGCAGACGCGTGCTTGACTGCTTCACCCACACGGGTTCATTTGCTCTCAATGCCGCAATGGGCGGTGCCGAGCATGTAACGGCAGTTGATGTTTCCGAGTCGGCAATCGAAATGGCAAAGAAAAATGCCGAGCGCAACGGACTTTCAGAGCGCATGGATTTCATTGCCGCGAATGTCTTTGACCTGCTGCCCGAGATGGAGGCAAAGGGCAAGGCTCCGTACGATTTCATTATTCTCGACCCCCCTGCCTTCACAAAGTCACGCAAGACCGTGCACAGTGCCGAGAAGGGCTACAAGGAGATTAATCTTCGCGCGCTGAAGCTTCTGCCCCGCGGCGGATACTTTGCTACCGCCTCGTGCAGCCACTTCATGCCGTCAGAGCTTTTCGTGAAAATGCTGCGCTCGGCTGCACTCGATGCGGGCGTTGAGCTTCGTCAGATTGAGGCGCGTCAGCAGTCGCCCGACCACCCGATACTCTGGAATGTGCCCGAAACCGACTACTTGAAGTTTTACATTTTCCAGGTAGTTTAAGCTGTTTGCAAGTACATAAAAGCAAGGAAAAAATAGAGATAAAAATATGAACTTGGAGGTACAAAATGGCAAGAACTCTTCAGGACATTCTCGCACTTTGCGAGGAAAAGGAAATCCGCATTGTTGATTTCAAAATGACGGACATCGACGGCAGATGGAGACATTTAAGCATTCCCGTTGAGCGTCTTAACGAGGACACAATGACCTACGGCATCGGCTTTGACGGCTCTAACTACGGCTATGCGCCCGTCGAAAGCAGCGATATGGTCTTCGTGCCCGACCTTGATTCCGCAACCATTGACAACTTTGCGGAAATTCCCACACTTTCTATGATTGGCGATGTCATGATAATTGACCGCCCCGCAAACCGCCCCTTTGACCAGTATCCCCGCAATGTTGCAAAGCGCGCAAATGAGTATATGCGCGAGCTCGGCATTGCAGATACCATGATTGTCGGACCCGAGTACGAATTCTATGTGTTCGACGGCGTTACCTACGAAAACCGCCCCGAGTGCAGCGGCTACAACATCAGCGCAAGCCAGGCTGAGTGGAACGGCGGCTCGGAGTACAACAACCTCGGCTATCAGGTACAGCATCACGCAGGCTACCACACCAGCCTGCCCATGGATGTTACCAACGACCTGCGCAGCAGAATCTGCCTCATGCTCGAGGATTGGGGCGTAAAGGTCAAGTACCATCACCACGAGGTCGGCGGCTGCGGTCAGCTCGAGGTCGAGGTTGAACTCGGCGAGATGACCGAAATGGCTGACAAGACCATGGTCGCAAAATATATCATCAAGAACGCAGCCGTTCAGGACGGCAGAACCGCAACCTTTATGCCCAAGCCCGTACGCGGCGAGGCAGGCAGCGGTATGCATGTCCACATGCAGCTTCTCAAGGACGGTCAGCCCATCTTCTATGATGAGAACAACTACGCACAGCTGTCCGACACCGCAATGTACTTCATCGGCGGTCTGCTTGAGCACGCAGCATCCCTGTGCGCAATCACCAACCCCTCCACCAACTCCTACAAGCGCCTTGTTCCCGGCTTCGAGGCTCCCGTAACCATCGGCTACGCAATGGCAAACCGCAGCGCGGTTGTCCGTATCCCCGCATACGCAAAGAGCCCCAAGGCAAAGCGCTTTGAGCTTCGCAATCCCGATGCAACCTGCATCCCCTACTACGCATTCGCAGCAATCCTTATGGCAGGCCTTGACGGCATCCAGAACAAGATTGACCCGCACGCAAAGGGCTGGGGTCCCTTCGACTGCAATCTGTTTGACCTACCCGAAGAGGAAAGGCAAAGCTGGGCGGTCTGCCCGCAAGTCTCGGCGAGGCACTCGACGCACTCGAGCGTGACCACGAATACCTCACCCGCGGCGGAGTATTCCCCGAGCGTCTTATCAAGCTCCACATCGAAAAGCACCGCGCAGAAGCCGAAAAGGTCGAGCGCGTACCGCATCCCATGGAGTTTGCAATGTACTACGACCTGTAAAATATCAAGCGGCAGCTCAATGAGCTGCCGCTTTTTTACTCTGCACAGTGTTATCTTGACGAAATTATCAGAATGCGGTATTATTACTTTGTATCTTCAATTTGAAGGAGGAAAACAAATGGGTTTCATTCCTCAGGTAACCTGCCGCCGCTGCGGCACTAAATTTTCGGGTATGCGCCACCGCTGCCCGTCCTGCGGCACACGCAGAGTAAATAACAGCAGACGCGCCCCAGGCACCACTCCCAGCGCAGTAAAGGGCACCCCTGCAAATGTGAGAGCTAACGAAAACAGAAAGTGGCAGCTTATCTTCGGCGCAATCTTAGTCGCCGCAATAATCATTGCCCTTATTGTTATGATAACCATCAGCCTCAAGAACGCCGATAACCCCAACGCACCCGTTCTGCCGACCGCACCTCCCGAGGTTTCCGCAGTTCCGACGCCGACTCCCACTCCGACACCGACGCCGACTCCCACTCCCGAGATTACCGAGCTGCAGATTTGCTACTACGGCGACCCCATCGGCTCCGACTTTACCTGCGGCGTAGGCGAATCCGTTGTTCTCAACGGCTCACACTTCCCGCTCACGGTAAATCCCGAGTTCGTATGGACCATTGAGGACGAGAGCATCGCAACCGTTTCCGAGGACGGCACCGTCACAGGTGTTGCACCCGGTGCGACAAAGCTCACCCTCACCTGCTTCGGCAAAACCGACGAATGCACCGTCTATGTCAACGGCTGATAAAAAAAGTTAAAATTTATGTTGACAAATCTATCAGCATCGGTTAGAATAACCGTTGCTGATAAATGGACGATTGGCGCAGCTGGTAGCGCATCCGCTTGACGTGCGGGAGGTCACAAGTTCGAGTCTTGTATCGTCCACCATAAAAATCCTTGAAATCTCAATGGTTTCAAGGATTTTTTCTTGCCCATTTCAAAAGTTTTCCCTTTTGTTTCCCTTATAAATTCAACTGTTGAATATAGTTTTCAAGCCT
>JAZULF010000061.1:0-11222 GCA_045643645.1 Oscillospiraceae bacterium | reverse complement strand
CGATGCGCTTGAGGGCGCATATCTGCGCGGCGGCTATATGAGTGATACCGAGTTTACCGACTCATTTCCCTCGACGCCCGTTGCCTATTACCGAAGAAATCACCGCTGGACCCGCGGTGACTGGCAGAATGCAGGCTGGATATTCACGCGTGAGCCGGCTATGCCCGATATCGAGCGTTTCAGACTGTTTGATTCGCTGCGGCGCAGCCTTGTTGCTCCGCTGACCTTTGCTGCAATTTTCCTCGGACTTCTGCTGACAAAAGCAGGCCTTGCGCTTGCCGCATGGGCGGCGCTGTTGGCACTTGCATCAAGACTTTTAATCGCGCTGACCGAGCTTGGCACTAACCGCAAGAGCGACACGCAAATCAAGTACCACAGCAGGCTGTTTAAGGGTGTGTGCGCGGCATTTGTGCAGACCGTACTGCGGCTTTTGCTGCTGCCCTACGAGGCATGGATTTGCATTTCGGCTGCTATAACTGCGCTTTGGCGAATGGGTGTAAGCCATAAAAACCTGCTTGAATGGGAAACCGCGGCGCAAAGTGAGCTTAAAAAGCGCAGTATTGCAAGCTATTACCGAAACATGTGGTTTGCGCCCTTTGCGGGACTTGTGCTGATAATTTTTGCCGCAGGCTTTTTTGCGCAAGCCGTAGGCTTTCTTTGGCTTATCGCGCCGCTTGCCGCGCTTTTACTCACCTTTCCCGCGAAGCCCGAAAAGGAATTATCCGAGGAAAACCGCACATTTCTGCTTGAGTGCGCTGAGGAAATCTGGGCATATTTTGAGCGCTTCTGCGCACCCGAGGACAACTATCTGCCGCCCGACAACTATCAGGAGCAGCCGCCCGTGGGTATTGCCCACCGCACCTCGCCGACAAACATCGGTCTTGCGCTCGTTTCGGCAATGTGCGCGCTTGACCTCGGCATTGACAAAAACGGCAAGGCATTTGAAATCATCAATAATATGCTAAGCTCACTTGAGCGTATGCCGAGATTCTACGGACATTTTGCCAATTGGTATGACACACGCACGCTGCGCTGCCTTGAGCCGCGGTATATCTCCACCGTTGACAGCGGCAATCTCTACGCCTCGCTGCTGACGCTGAAATATGCTCTAATTGAGCACAAGCGATACGAGCTTGCCTCACGCGTTGAAAAGCTAATGGCGCCAATGGATTTCTCGGTTTTCTATGATGATAGCCGCAGACTTTTCACAATCGGCATTGACCTTGAGAAAGGCGCGCCCTCACGAAGTCACTACGACCTTATGGCAAGTGAGGCACGGCTTACAAGCTACCTTGCCGTTGCAAAGGGAGATGTGCCGCGCAGGCATTGGCGCAGGCTTTCGAGGGCAATGCGCTCCTGCGGCGGTTATCAGGGTATGGCAAGCTGGACGGGTACTATGTTTGAGTACCTCATGCCCGAGCTTTTCCTGCCGCTTACGCGCGACAGTCTGCTTTACGAAACGGCAAAATACTGTATGTATGTTCAGAAGCGCAGACGCAGTGAGTCAAAGCTTTGGGGCATATCCGAAAGCGCGTTTTTCTCGCTTGACCCTGCGCTTAATTACCGCTACAAGGCTCACGGCTGCGCTCAGCTTGCGCTCAAGCGCGGTCAGAATTCCGAGCTTGTAATCTCCCCCTACTCGAGCTTTCTTGCACTTCTGATTGAGCCCGAGGCGGCAATTTCAAACCTGCGCAGACTTGAAAACGCAGGTGCAAAGGGGCGTTTCGGCTTCATCGAGGCAATTGACTTCACCCCCTCGCGCTGCAGAAGTGCCGAGGGTGAGCGCGTGCGCTGCTATATGGCACATCACCTGGGTATGAGTATGCTCTCTATTGCAAACTGTCTGTCAGACGGCATCGTAACGCGCAGGTTTATGGCGGACCCCGCAATGCACGCATACAGAGGTCTGCTTGAGGAAAAGCTGCCCATAAACGCCGCGGTGCTTAAGCTCGGTGAGGGCGGCTTAGAAAAGCCGCAGCGCATTGCAAATCAGCAATGGGCAAAGCGCGGCGAGGGCATCGACTTTGAAAGCCCGCAATGCGCTGTGCTGTCAAACGGCGCGTATAATATTATGTTAACCGAAAGTGGCGTGTCTGCATCAAGCTTCGGTGAGATGCTTATATTCAAGCCGCCCTTCCGTCAGCTTGGCGAGGGGCACGGCGCGGAAATGTATATTGAACACTCCGACAGCTCAGTTTCGCTTCTGCCCGAGCCGGATTCAATCGGCAAATTCATTTGGGAGCTGAGCGAAATCACCTGCAGCTACACGCTTTCAGGCGACAGCCTTGAGGCAAAGACTACCGTTGCCGCCGCAGGCAGCGAAAACGGTGAGCTGCGCATTGTTGAGCTTAACCCGAAGTGCGATATTGAGGACGCACGGCTTGTTTTCTCCTTTGAGCCCGTTTTGGCAGATTGCAATGATTATGTTAACCATCCTGCGTATTGGCGGCTCGGTATGGAGGCGCATACCGACGGCAACTGCCTCATCCTGCACAGACTGCCGCGCGGCAGACAGCGCGAGGTGTGGCTTTGCCTTTCCTGCGACAGAAAAATGTCGCTTCGCTCTGACAGAAACGGAAGCCTCGGCTTTTTGTCCTCCCCCTTTGTCACGGCATCGGTTGCGCTCACGCTAAAGGCAGGCGAGCGCACGGGCGCACGCTTTGCACTCTGCGTCGGCTTCACTCCCGATGAGGCATACACGGGCGCGCAGCACATGCTGGCAATAGGTCCTGCGGAATTCGGTGCGATGCCCTCTGCCTGCGCCTCGCTTATGGGAATGGACGCAAGACAGCTTGACTCCGCAATGGCACTTATAAAACCGCTTTGGTTTCGCACTGCCGAAACACCATTTGTGTCAAAGGAAAAGCTATGGAAATACGGCATATCCGGTGACATGCCGATAATCGTATGCCCCGACAGTGAGCTTACCGCAGATACCGCCGAGGCGCTTACAAAGCAATTTTGTTTGCTGCGAAGCTGCGGAATTTTTGCCGACCTTGTGCTGCTTACCGATGAGGGCGGCGAGTATCAGCGCCCGGTTTACAGCCGCGTGCGAGATACCCTCGCCCTGCACGGACTTGAGGCGCTCATCGGCGCTCACGGCGGTGTCAGAATTCTGCCCGTTTCCGCAGGAGAAGATGTCATAAGCTCGGCATCGCTTGTTATCGGCAGAGCCTACCCCGAGCGCAGGACAGGCCGAAGCTATATTCTGCCCGAAAACGCCCCCCGCAGGTCCGATTATGTGCCGAAATACGATTATGACGATAACAGCAGCTTTGTGTTTTATGTAAACCATCACTTGCCACCTAAGGTGTGGGCAAATATGCTCACCAACGGCTCGTTCGGCTATTACGCCACCGACTGCGGCAGCGGCAATATGTGGCTTAAAAATGCGCGTGAGATGCGCATAAACCGCTGGGTAAATGACCCCTATGCCGTGCAGGGTCCCGAGAGTCTTGAGTATGTCTGCCATAGCGGACGATACAGCATTTTTGCCGCCTCCGACTCAATTCCCTGCCGAGTGCGTTACGGCTTCGGCTATGCGGTGTGGGAGAAAAGCTTCGGTGCAACGGGCATACGCTGCACGGCATTTATCCCATGCGATGCAGATGCAAGAGTTTTCATTATCGAGGTCTGCGGCAATGTCACGGGTCAGATTGCGTGGAAAACCGAGCTTCAGCTTGCCGACAGCGAGGATGATTATCTCGGAATTGATGTTAGTTATGTAAACTCTATATTCAAAGCAACAAACACGCGCTCCGCAATTCACGATATTGAATTCAAGGCTGCGGTATCCGAGCAGGTGCTCGGCTGGACAGGTGACCTTTTTTCCTGGCAGCGCGGTGAATTTGACGGTAAGACCGACAATTTGTCCGCACCCGTGTTCGGCGCGGTATTCAACTGTCAACCCGTATCCGTCATTGTCTGCGGCTGCTGTGAGGATAGCAAGCTGTTAGATTTATGTAAACCTGAACACGCAGAGCAGGCGCTTAACAGGGTTAAGACCTCATGGCTGCGTGAGGTTAAAAAGCTGAGCTTTGCAGGTGTCGCGCCCTTCGTGCATTATATGGATGGTTGGGCAGTGTATCAGACAGTTGCCTGCAGGCTCATGGGGCGCTGCTCGGTATATCAAAGCGGCGGTGCAATAGGCTTCCGCGACCAGCTGCAGGACGCGGTTAACATGCTGCTCATTTCCCCTAAGCTTGCCCGTCAGCAGATTTTAAGCTGCTGCGCGCATCAGTATCTTGAGGGCGATGTTATGCACTGGTGGCACTCCATGCCCGACGGCGAAAAGGGGGTACGCACCCGCTGTTCAGACGATATGCTATGGCTTGTATGGGCGCTGTGCGAGTATGTTGAAAAGACGGGTGATGCGGATTTCTGCTCAGAGCTTGTGTATTATGTTAACTCGAAGCCGCTTGATAGCACCGAGGCTGACAGGTACGAAGTACCACTGCATTCAGACCTTGCCGAGAGTGTTCTTGAACATGCAAGGCGCGCCGTTGATTGCTGCACAGAGCGCGGCACGGGTGCGCACGGACTTCTGTTATTCGGCAGCGGCGACTGGAATGACGGTATGGACAGAATTGGCGGTGAAAGCGTATGGCTAAGTTGGTTTTTTGCCCATACGGTCAAGCGCTTCTCCGATTTGCTCGTTATGTTATGTCAACCTAACTCAGACAAGTACCGCGCACTTGCTGCCGCCTGCGGAAAAGCTGCTGACAACGCATGGGACGGCAGCTGGTATCTTCGCGGCTACTGGCCCGACGGGCAGGCACTCGGCTCACACGAGAGCAGCTGCTGCCGCATTGACTCGATTGCGCAAAGCTGGGCGGTTATGTGCAGCGAGGCGACAAACAGCCGCGTTGATATGGCGCTTGACAGCGCGCTTAGTGAGCTTTATGACCGCGAAAACGGCATAATAAAGCTCTTCACTCCGCCGTTTTACGGCTCTGAGCGCGACCCCGGATATATTCAGAGCTACGGTCCCGGATTTCGTGAAAACGGAGGTCAGTACACTCACGCGGCTATCTGGCTTGCAATGGCATGTCTGCGCACCGGGCGCGTTAATGACGGCTACTCTATTTTGTGCGACCTTTTGCCCGAAAGCCATGACTTAAAGCGGTATATGGCCGAGCCTTTTGTGCTTGCCGCCGATGTTTACAGCTGCCCCGACCATATCGGTGAGGCAGGCTGGACATGGTATACGGGCTCTGCAGGCTGGTACTTCCGAGTTGTATGCGAGGAGCTGCTCGGTCTTAAGCTATGGTCGGGCGCGTTGTATATCCGTCCCGCTCTGCCCGATAATTTCCCTGAATGCAGGGTGAAATGGACAGATGGCAGCGGCAAAACGCACGATATTGTTATCTCCGCCGAAGAAATTACGCTTGACGGTGAAAAATACGACGGAAAAGGTATACCATATAATTAAAAAGTGTGTTATACTGATTTATTATCTGAAATCTAACTGTGAAGGAGGCTTCCTCATGGAAACCGTCAGAACAGAAATCATCCCCGGCGTATGGCTCACCGCCCTG
Organism: Oscillospiraceae bacterium; assembly: GCA_045643645.1. Taxonomy (GTDB): domain Bacteria; phylum Bacillota; class Clostridia; order Oscillospirales; family Oscillospiraceae; genus F23-B02. Next base: position 5,685 of record JAZULF010000061.1, on the reverse strand, counting down.
CGCAGTGACAAATTCAAAACCGGCTGCATGAGCATCAATCTGCTCACTCAGCTTGACCGCGAGAACGCCGCACTCAATGCCGTTACGGCTTATGTGCTCCGCCGCGGCACAAGGTATCATCCCGATATGGAGTCCATTGCCGCTGAGCTTGATGAGCTTTACGGCACGGGAATTGAGCCTATTGTGCGCAAAATCGGTGAAATCCAGTGCATCGGCTTCTACGCAAGCTTCCCCAATGACAAGTATCTGCCCGCGGGAAGCAGCGTTTTTGAGCAGACTGCAAATCTCATCTGCGAGATGCTGCTTTTCCCCAACACAAAGGGAGGTCTGTTCCTGCCTAAGTATGTTGAGAGCGAAAAGGAAAAGCTGCTTGAAACCATACGCAGCAGAGTCAACAACAAGCGCTCTTACTCAATTATCCGTATGCTTGAGCAAATGTGCTGCTATGAGGACTATGCGGTATCGCGCTTCGGAACAGAGGATACCGCCGAGGGCATTTACTATCAGAAGCTGACAAAGCATTACCGCAACCTAATTGCCACAAGTCCCGTTGAGATTTTCTACTGCGGCAGCTTAGACGGCGACAAGGTCGCGCAGATTCTTGCCGACGCACTGTGCGGTATGCCCAGAGGCGAGATTAACTACGAAATCGGCACCGACATCCGTATGAACACCGTTGAGGAGTCCGTGCGTATGTTTGAGGAAGAGATGAATGTTACTCAAGGCAAGCTTTGTATGGGCTTCCGCCTCGGTGACTGCATGGACGAGCCTGACTTTGCGTCAATCTATGTATTCAACGCGGTTTACGGCGGCTGTGTTACCTCAAAGCTTTTCATGAATGTGCGCGAGCGCCTTTCTCTTTGCTATTACGCAAGCTCCATTGTCGACACCCACAAGGGTCTTATGCTTGTATCCTCGGGCGTTGATTTTGACAAGGTCGAGCAGGCAAAGAGCGAAATTCTCGCACAGCTTGACGCTGTCAGAAACGGTGATATCACCGACGAGGAGCTTGAGGCTGCAAAGCGCAGCGTAGCCTCCGACCTGCGTGCCTGCCTTGATTCGCAGGGTGAGCTTGAGGGCTTCTACCTTGCAAACACTCTTGAGGGACTTGACTTCACTCCCGATGAGCTTGCCGCACTTGTTGAAGATGTAAGCCGCGAGGATGTTGTCAGCATTGCCCGGAGCGTTGTGCTTGATGCAATCTATTTCCTGCGCGGAGCAGAGGATGAGGAAGGAGAAGACGATGAACTGTAAGCATTTTTCTAAAATCGGCGAAGCTCTGTACACCGGTATTCTCCCCAACGGACTGAGAATAAATGTTGTAACAAAGCCCGGCTTTAAGCTCTGCTATGCAGTATTTGCAACCAATTACGGCGGTGCTCACCGCAGATTTTTCTTAAACGGTCAGTGGCACGATACCCCCGCAGGCGTTGCGCATTTTCTCGAGCACAAGATGTTTGATATGCCCGACGGCGACAACGCGCTCAGCACGCTGTCGGCAAACGGCGCGCAGCCCAACGCATTCACCTCAAGCGGTATGACCGCATACTACTTTGACTGTACCACGGGCTTTGAGGAAAACCTGCGCATGCTGCTTCGCTTTGTATCCACTCCCTACTTCACCGACGAAACCGTCGACAAGGAACAGGGCATCATCGGTCAGGAAATCGGCATGGTCGAGGACAGCGCAGGCTATGTTGTGTACAACCGCTTGATGCGCCTGCTGTACGAGCACAATCCCGTGCGCGACCAGGTTGCAGGCAGCGTTGAGAGCATTGCCGAGATTACCGCCGAAACTCTTTACAACTGCCACAGTGCATTCTACGCACCGTCAAATATGGTGCTTTGCGTCGCAGCCGACTGCGACCCCGAAAAAATCTACGCAATTGCCGAGGAGATTCTTCCTAAGGAGAAAGCGGAGATTCCCGTTGCCGACCTCGGCGAAAAGGAATCCGAGCGCCCGCTCGAAGCCTATCACGAAGAAAAGATGGAGGTTTCCGCACCGCAGTTTCTTATCGGCGCAAAGGTTACCCCCGCAGGCAAGGGTGAGGCACTTCTGCGACAGAAAATCGTTGCACAGCTTGCGCTGCGCACTCTGTTCGGCTCATCGGGCGAGTTCTACAACCGTCTGTACTCCGAGGGTGTGCTCAACCGCGACTATGACTACGAGATTGACTACACCGCAGGCACCGCTACCATTATGATAGGCGGCGAAAGCGCAACTCCCGAGCGCGTTATGAAGGAAATAAGCGCCGCAATTGACGGCGTTCGTCAGAACGGACTTGATGTTGATGCATTCAACCGCGCAAAGAAGGCATCCTTCGGCGCAAGACTTCGCGGTCTTGAGGACTTTGACAGCATCTGCATTTCGCTCGTAACCGGTCTTTTCGGCGACTACTGCGCATTTGACAGCTTTGAGGTGCTTGAAAGCATCGATGTCAAGGAGTGCGAGGACTTCCTTACCACCTATATGTCCGCTGACAGACTTGCAATGAGCGTAATTACTCCGATTAACAGGGTGGCACAATGAACGAAATAGTATCAACAATGATGAGAAATGCCGAAATAAGCTTCCCGATGTTCGGAGATTGGCACATCAATCCCCCGTTCAGCTTCAATCTTTTCGGTCTTGAGGTTTATTTCTACGGCGCAATAATCGCCCTCGGCTTTATTCTTGCCGCTTTGTACTGCGCGCACCGCGCAAGTGAATTCGGCATCAAGGCCGATGACCTGTATGAGCTTCTGATATGGCTCATTCCGATTTGCATTGTCGGTGCAAGACTTTACTATGTTCTGTTCAAGCTCGACTATTTCATTGCAAATCCGAATAAGATATTCGCCGTGCGCGATGGCGGTCTTGCCATCTACGGCGGTATAATCGCAGGCATCATCACGGCTTATTTCTGGTGCAGAGCGAAGAAATTCCGCATGCTCGCGGTAGCGGACCTTACCGCATTCGGTCTGCTTATCGGTCAGTCCGTAGGCCGTTGGGGCAACTTTATAAACCGCGAGGCCTTCGGCGGCATAACCGATGCTTTCTGCCGCATGGGGCTTACCACTCCCAACGGTCAGACTATATATGTTCACCCGACCTTTTTATACGAAAGTCTGTGGAATTTCATAGGCTTCATCGCACTGCACATCTGGTCAAAAAATGGTAAGCGCAAGTATGACGGTCAGATTTTCTGGCTGTACATATTATGGTACGGTCTTGGCAGAGCATGGGTTGAGGGTCTGCGCACCGACAGCCTGTATATCGGCTCAAGCGGCATCCGAGTTTCGCAGCTTCTTGCCGGAATCAGTGCTCTTGCCGCACTCGTTGTGCTGATAGTCAATGCCCGCAAGGAGCATAAGCCCGAGGATTTGTTCGTTAACAGAGCAAAAGGAGCATAATATGGCAGATTATAAAAGTATGATTAAGGGCACAATCAACGCTGTCGGCAAAAAGGCCAAGGAGCTTGTGGACAGCGGCGCAATAAAGGACGCATATGACCGCGGCACAACTACCGCAAGGTGCTATGCAAACATCGCAAAGCTCAATCTTCAGATTAACGGCGAGCTTGAGGAGCAGAAAAAGGTCTTTATCGAAATCGGAAGAATGTATTATGACCAAAATCGCGATTGCCCCGAGGGCAAGTTTGCAATGCTCTTCAATGAGCTTCAGGAGAGTGACACAAAAATTGAGCTTATGCGCGCAGAGCTTGAGGCCGCTAAAGCTGCGGTTGAAGCATCAAAGGATGCTGATTATACCGCTCAGCTGCCCGGCATAGACGAATAAAAGCAAAAACATCGGAAAAGAAAAACCTTTCCGATGTTTTTTATTATTTACTTTTTAATAAACAGCATATCCATATCACAGTCGTTGTCAATGCCGTCAACCGCGCCCTTGAAGCTGTACTGCCACATTGAGTGCGCATAGTAGAAATACGGATAATCACCGGGGGCAGATGCCCATATGGTGTAATCGCTGAGTCTTGAAAGTGTGTAGCCGTAATAGCCCGTTTCGGAGTAGACATACACGCCCGCATCAAAGCCGAGGGACTCTGCTTCCTCGCAGAATGCAACAGCGCAGTCTGTAAGCTCGGTGCCGCCGAGGTCACAGGTTCTCGATTCGGTGTCTGATACGCGCTCCCAATCGAAGAATACAGGAAGCTCAAGCTCCGTATCGCCTAAAAGCTCCGCTGTGTACCTTGCCTCCTCGCGTGCTTCCTCCTCGGTTACTGCCTGCGAGAAGAAATAAACTCCAACCTCGAGTCCTGCCGCCTTTGCTCCCTCAAGATTTCGCGTAAACTTATCATCAGTAAACAGTGCGCCGCTGCCGTAGTATCTGCCGCCTGCGCGGATTACGGCAAAGCGAATGCCGTCATCATACACCGCCTGCCAGTCGATATCTCCCTGATATTGCGAAACATCAATGCCGCGGATAGCTTTGAATTCGTTGCCGACATATGTTTGTCTGCCATCTGCATCAAGCGCAAAGTCATCGGCGGTAAGCTCATTTACCGCAACATCGCTTTCAGGGACAATCCACACATAAGACTCGCCGTTGAACACTTCCACATGACCGTGATGAGGGTCGGAAACGATTTCCGCCCTATGCGTTCTATAGGACTTCATAACCAAAACGCACAGCACCATTACGATAATTGCAAATAATATTATATGTATAGGTTTGTTTTTCTTTTTCTGTTTAGTTTTCACGCCATGCTCCTTTCAGCACGGCATAAGTATACCACAGTTTGCTCTCTGCGTAAACCGATTAATCCTCCAGCGAGTCAATGAGCGCCCTGCCGCCGTAGCGAAGGCAGTTTTTAAGGCGGCTTCTGCCTCGCTTTATCGTGCGGCTTACGCTCGATATGTGCAGACCCAACTCGTCGGCAATGTCCTGCATACGCATCTGCTCAAGGTAGTACATATACACGAGCTGCTTCTGACGGGCGGTCAGGTCATTGTCGATTGCCCTGCGCACCGCACCCGCCATTCCGCCGTCGTCACCCGACTCAACAATTTTTATAAACTGGCGGAGTGCCTTGTACTCGGTCTCCTTAGCAAACATATTCAGCTTCTTTTCCTGCATTTTCATCATCTCCGTAATAATTTCCGAGGTAGCGTGAGGTTGCGATTGCATCGCGCGCCATAACCGACAGCATATATGCCTTTCTGCGCAAACGCAGTCTTTCCATCTCGCACATTTTTTCGTTTTCTATTCTGTTGTTGAGCTCCTCCAATCTCATTCGGCACAGCTCTCCCGTTTTCCTGTATTCATATGACATTTCGTTCAGTGTCATCCTTATCTCCTCCGTTATGCAAAAATATTTTGGATTTTGAAATTTAGTTGTTGACAAACACAATATGGTTTGCTATTATATTCAAGCCGGTATCGTGCTGGTGTAGCTCAGTTGGTAGAGCAGCTGATTTGTAATCAGCAGGTCGGGGGTTCGAGTCCGTCCACCAGCTCCACTGGCGAAGCGAACTGAATATGTATATGGGGGATTTCCCGAGTGGCCAAAGGGGACAGACTGTAAATCTGCTGGCAATGCCTTCGGTGGTTCGAATCCACCATCCCCCACCAAAGTTCCTGAACCATTCCGGTTCAGGAATTTTTTTATGCTTTTCCGAAAAAGCATTTTTATTGTTCTTTTTTCCGTTTTGTGATAGACTTTATTAAACACATTTTTCCGAATT
>JAZULF010000060.1:0-5944 GCA_045643645.1 Oscillospiraceae bacterium | reverse complement strand
CTTATACCAGCATTTTTTCTCCATAACAGCATCTCCTGAATAGATTTTGTGGAATAATTTTACCATATTTGGCATGGTCATTCAAATCATTTTTGTTGTAAAGGTTTTCTGCAAGTGATAAAATGTGCAAAAGGTGGGATGATTATGAAAAACATATTATTTTTCGGAGATTCCAATACTTGGGGTTACAACCCCGAAACAGGCGGCAGATATGCATACGGCGAGCGCTGGACAAGCATAGCAGCAGAGCTTCTCGGTGAGGACTATCACTGTGTCGCCGCAGGACTCAACGGCAGAACAACGGTGTTTGACGACCCGTGGAAGGGCTGCCGCAACGGTAGAGATGCGCTCGATATCGAGCTTCAGACGCACAAGCCGCTTGACCTTGTCGTGATTATGCTCGGCACAAATGACCTCAAGTTTGTCGATGCTCACCGCAGCGCAAGAGGTGTTGAAACGCTTGTTATTATGGCAAAAATGGCAAACGAGCGCTTTTCCCATTCCTCGCCCGTGTTCCCGAACGGTGCGCAGGTGCTGCTTGTTTCGCCCATTCTCATTCACGAGAAGAGCGAAAATAACGATGAGGCAGACCTTATGCCCGACGGACACGCCGAGTCAAAGTGCTTTGCGCAGCTTTATAAGGCGGTTGCAGAGAAAAATGAAGTTCATTTTCTCAATGCCGCGGACTATGCATATCCCTGCGATATCGACTGCGAGCATTTAACACGCGAGGGACATGCCGCACTCGGCAGCGCAATTGCGGGAAAAGTTCGCAAAATCCTCGGATAAGACACATTTCACCAAATGTTTATTGACAAAAAGTAAGGCATATTGTAGTATTCTTCCGAACTAAAGCGCCGTATCCACGGGCGGAAAACGCATTAAAAAGGTGGAGCGACAGCAGGAGGTAAAAATGAATAACCGCAAAAGAAACGGCGATGTCCGCAGAATGACGGGCCTTGCCGTGTTTACGGCAATTGTCGTCGTGCTTCAGGTACTGAGCACATTTGTAAAATTCGGTCCGTTTACGATTACGCTTTCGCTTGCGCCCATCATCATCGGTGCGGCAATCTACGGTGCGGGAGCGGGAGCCTATCTCGGCTTCGTGTTCAGCCTTGTCGTTGTACTCAGCGGCATTCTCGGCTGGGACGGCGGATTTATAATGATGCTCATGGGCATAAGTCCTATAGGTCTGCTCATAACCGCACTCGGTAAGGGTACCGCGGCAGGCTGGATTTCGGGACTTGTTTATAATGCAGTTTCGAAGAAAAACGAGCTTGCGGGCGTAATCACCGCAGGCGTTGTCTGTCCCCTTGTCAATACCGGACTTTTCGTGGCAGGTATGCTCATCTTCTTTGCCGATACCTTCGCTGAGATGGCAGGCGGACAGAATATGGTCGCGTTTATCGTATTCGGCCTTGCAGGCATAAACTTTGTTATTGAGCTTTTGGTAAACATTGTTCTCAGCTCCGGCATTACACAGATTATCAAAACCGGAAAGAAAATGAGGTAACGATATGATACTTGCTATTGATGTAGGAAACACAAATGTTGTTCTCGGCAGTATAGAAAACGGAGAGGTCAGAAGCATAAGCCGTATGGCAACAAAGGTTGACGACCTTTCAAATGATTATGCGCTCAAAATGCGTCAGAGCTTTGAGTTTGACGGCGTTGACTGGACAAAGTTTGAGGGCGCTATTCTGTCCTCTGTTGTGCCGCAGGTAAATGCCTCGATTATAAGCGCGGTAAAAAAGCTCACGGGTCTTGACTGTATGGTAGTAGGCGCGGGACTTAAAACCGGCGTAAACATCAAGATTGATGACCCCGGTCAGCTTGCCGCCGACCTCATCACAGGTGCAGTCGGCGCTCTTGCTCTGTACGAGCCGCCTATTATCATCATTGATATGGGCACGGCAACAACTGTATTTGCCCTTGATAATCAGGGCGCATTTATAGGCGGCGCTATCATTCCCGGCGTTAAGCTGTCGTTCAACGCTCTGTCCTCGGGCACAAGCCTGCTGCCGAGCATTTCCCTTGATGCTCCCAAGAAGTGCATCGGCACAAACACCGTTGACTGCATGAGAAGCGGTGCGGTATACGGCACAGCAGCTATGATAGACGGTATGATTGACAGAATGACCGAAGAGCTCGGAGAGCCTGCAACGGTTGTTGCAACGGGCGGCATTGCAGGACACATAATACCTCTCTGCAAGCATAAGATTGAGCTTGAGCCTGAGCTTCTGCTCAAGGGACTTGAGATTATCTACGAAAAGAACAAAAAGAAGAAATAAAACAAAAATCCCCTATGGTGCACTGCCCAATGGGGATTTTTGTTTTATTTATTACTCCTCAAGCATGATGTCGAGAATTTCCGCATCGGTCTGACGCATACCCTCGCGGGCAAGCTGTCCTACGGATTTGATGGTTCTTTCAACATCGCTCTTGAGAATGCCGTCACCGCCGTTAAGACCCTTGCCGTTGCGGTAGAGGTCAAAGCCGAGAAGACCGGCTTCAACCGCTGCGGCAATCTTTGCCGCGCAGGAGGGCTTTGCACCGTCGCATACGGTGCCTGAAATCATACCGAGGGTGTTGGTAATGGTTGCCGCGACAGCCTCAACGGAGCCGTCGACCAACCATGCAACGCCTGCCGCTGCGCCGCAGCCTGCGCTGACCGCACCGCAGAATGCGCTCAGTCTGCCGATGGGGGTCTTCTGATGAATGGTGATGAGGTTTGAAACAACAAGTGCGCGCAGAAGCTTTTCGTGGCTTGCGCCCATGTCATTTGCGTAAACGATGACGGGCAGGGAAGCGGTCATGCCCTGATTGCCGCTGCCTGATACGATGACAACGGGCAGCTCGCAGCCGCTCATGCGGGCGTCGGAGCCTGCTGCAGCCTGCGCTCTTGCGCGGACGCGCACATCCTCGCCGCGGGTGGAGATGAGGGTCTTGCCGATTGCTGCGCCGTACTCGCCCTTGAGACCCTCCTCGCTGATTGCGAGGTTATATTCAATCTGCTTTTCGAGCATCTGACGAACATCGTCAAGCTCTACGGTTTCGGCAAAGTCAACGATGTCAGCAACATTGAGAATGCTGCGGTCTGTTTCGCTGCCGCCCTGCGCGGCACCGTCCTTGCGGAGCAGAACCTCGCCGTTTTTCTCTATGAGAATGATGTTCGTGTGAGCATCGGCAATGCGAAGGCGGACATAGTCGCTGCCCTTGTAAAGGTGCAGGTCAATGTCAAGCAGCTTGTCGCTTGTTGACTTCATAACGGTCATCTTGCAGGAGCCGATAAGCTCTGCGATTTTGCAAATCTCATCTGCCTTGACATCTGCGAGAACCTCGAGCTGCTTGTCGGCATTGCCGACTGCAACGCCCGCTGCGATTGCCGCGGTGATGCCCTTGAGACCGCCGGTATTGGGAACTACAACGCTTTTTACATTTTTGATGATGTTGCCGCTGATAACGATATCGATTTTTTCGGGAATTGCGCCTAATACAGCACGCGCCTTGGCGGCTGCGTATGCCATTGCGATGGGCTCTGTACAGCCCATTGCGGGTATAAGCTCTTCTCTGAGAATCTGCAGATACTGAGCGTATCTGGAGTCAGTAGATACCATTTTTGTCCCTCCGATATGAAATTTTTTCTCTATTTTACCTTTAGCTCCATATTATATCATCACTTGTCCGATTTGCATAGACTTTTGAATTGATAAAAGAATGTCGAAATGGCTTGTAAATTATGCCCATATTGTGTTATAATCAATGCACTGATTTATTAATTAATTATTGGAGATGTTATTTTGATAGGCTTTTACAACTATACCGTCTGGCTGACATATATCGGCATGATGTCCTCGGTAATAGGCATCGGCTTTGCCTGCGGCGGAAGGATTACCGCTGCGGTTATCTGCCTGATGTTCTCGGGCTTCTGCGACCTGTTTGACGGCATGGTTGCACGCACAAAGAAGGACCGCACCGATGAGGAACGCAGCTACGGCATTCAGCTTGATTCGCTCAGCGATGTTGTCTGCTTCGGTGTTCTGCCCGTAGCAATCGGCTATAATATCGGCGCAACCGCATGGTGGCAGGTTGCAATTATGGCACTGTTTGCCCTGGCGGGACTTATAAGACTTGCCTACTACAATGTCACCGAGGAAACCCGTCAGCAGCAGACCACCGAAAAGCGCAAGCACTATCTCGGTGTTCCCATCACGACCTCCGCACTGTCAGTGCCTCTTATGTTCTGCTTCCGCAGCGCACTCGGCAGCTGCTTCCCGCTTGCTTACACATTGCTGCTGCTTGTAAACGGCGCACTGTTCATAACTCCCGTCAAGGTAAAGAAGCCCACAAAGACCGGCATAATCATTATGCTTGCCCTCGGTGTAGTCTTCACCGTCTGCATTGTGGCATTCAAGTAAATAAAACAAAACGCCCTTAATCGTTGATTAGGGGCGATTTTTTTATCAAAACACTAAAAAGTTGTGGCATATGCTACACAAATATGTTATACTCGTTGCAAGAACAGGGGGGGATACCGTGGACCTTAAGAATGTTGAACTATTCAAGGATATCAGCAGCTGCAATGTCGACTCGATGATTGACTGCTTCAATCCCGAAGTACGCAGCTTCCGCAAGGGCGAAACCATACTCGTGTACGAGTCGGAAATCAAGTATCTGTGCGTGCTTCTGTCGGGCAAGGCGCATCTATACTGCGTTGATATCGACGGCGAGTACACGCTGCTTGAAAACTATGTGCCCAACGATATTTTCGGCGAGGTTTTCACTCTGCCGTACAGCGGCTTAGGCTATGTTGCCGAGGCTGACAGCGACTGCAAGGTAATGTTCATCAAAATGAGCTCAATCTACGGCAGATGCTCAAACGCCTGCGACCACCACACCAAGATAAACAGCAATCTGTTCCAGCTTACCGCGAAAAAGGCGCAGATGCTCTCGCTGCGAATCAATATGATAAGCAAAAAGACCGTGCGTCAGAAGCTTATGAGCTATTTTGAGTATCTCGAGGAAAAGACGCACAGCAGCAGCTTTGAAACCGAGCTTTCGCTCTCGCAGCTTGCAAACTATCTGTGCGTTGACAGAACGAGCCTTATGCGCGAATTAAGGCTTATGCGCGATGAGGGCATCATCGAATCCAGCGGAAGAAAAATTACAATGCTCAAGCATTGAACGACATAAAATCACTTTAAGAGGTAGTAAATATGAATGTAGAATTTGTTGATTTCAAAACCGTCAATCTTAACAGCAAGCTCGATACAAGCATCGGCGCAGAGCTCGCACTCACCCAGCAGGGCAAGGTATCCGCAAGAGTTCCCGATGAGTGGAACGGCTATGTAATGCTGTATCTGAATGTGAAGATTCACGACCAGGATGACACCTATTTCGTCTTTGATATCACCACCGAGACCATAGTCAAGTACCCCGAGGAGGTAACCGAGCTTACCGACGAGGCAATGGAGGCAGGTCTTGAGATTGCACAGGCAAAGACCTTTGCCGCAATCCGCGACATCTCCGTAGGCATGGGCATAAACGAGATTAATCTCGGCGCACAGGAGTAAGCGATGAAGGAGCCTACGCTTGTAATAATGGCTGCGGGTATGGGCAGCCGCTTCGGAGGTCTGAAGCAGATTACCTCCGTTGACGATATGGGCCATGCCATAATCGATTTTTCGCTTTTTGATGCGCGCAGAGCGGGCTTCAAGAAGATTGCATTTATCATAAAGCACGAGATTGAGGACGACTTCAAGGCAGCCGTCGGCACTCGTATGGAAAAGTATTTCGATGTAAAGTATATATACCAGCAGCTTGACAAGCTGCCTGCGGGCTACGCAATTCCCGAGGGCAGAGTAAAGCCCTGGGGCACGGGTCACGCGGTTATGTGCTGCCGCGATGAGATTGACGGACCCTTTGCCGTCATCAACGCCGATGA
>JAZULF010000059.1:0-3415 GCA_045643645.1 Oscillospiraceae bacterium | reverse complement strand
AGCACCACCGAGCCGAAAATTCGACCGTTTGTGCGCAGGATAAGCTCGCCGAGTCCCTCACCGCATTTGCGCTCGCGCATAAATGCCGAGAGCATCAGAACATACAAAATCAGAATCGGCAGTGCGATAAGCGGTGATATCCAGCCTGCGCTGCCCGCGACCTGCGCATTGTATTTCGGCAGCAGGCGTATTGCGGGCGCGAGCGAGGAAACGAACACTAGCGACAATAGCTGTCTGCGGTCAAAGCTGTATTTCATCCAATCACGCACCCTTCGCTTCAAGGTCAAAGCTGCGGTCAACCGTTGCCTCAACCCTTACATTATAATATATATCGCTAAGCTTATCCGAAAGGCTGCTGCCCGCACCCGAAAGCCGCTTAGGCTCGGCGCGCTCAAGCGTGCTGCCGAGCTGAACAAAATCGCAGGATAAATCAGCCGCGCAATAAAGCACCGCACTCACCCAACGCTTAACCTCGGCAGCAAGCGCATCCTGCAGCTTCACGAGGTCTGCCTCGCTGTCAGCCTCGGCAAGCGCCGCGGATAGCTTAATATCAATATCAAGGCCGCGCAGCCTGTCATTTTTGAAAACGGGCGTTATATCGCAATCGCACTTGTCAAGCTGCAGAGCTGCGCTTTTGCCGTCGGTGCTGACCTCAACCGCACTCGGACCGACACGGTTTTGCAGAATGTTTACTCCGCGCGCAACATCAAAGGGAATGTGCCCGACCATGCGCCCGTTTTTGATTACCGCGTAGCCGTCGGGCAGCGCGGTCAGCTCCCCGGGCTTTGCGTCTTTTACCGACTCATCGGCATTCACGCAGCGCACAGCGCAGATAAGCGCGCAGCCGTTTGTGTCAATCGCGCTGACAATCTCCGAGGCGGGGTACACCACGCAATCACCGCGCAGGTTGAGGTTTCGCTCGAGCGATTTCAGTACGCTCGTCGCATCGTAATCCTTGCCGCCCGCACCGAGCACAAGCGTCGAGGCGCGGTCGTTGCTCACGACAAACAGCGGTGTGTCAAGGCGCAGAATTGTCGAGCGCTCGATGTAATCGAGAAAGGGCGCAACGGAGTCCTTTGCCGCCTCGCTGCCGAGCACTATATAAGATGTGTGCGCGAAGAATAGCTGCTCGCTCGCGCTGTAGTCCTGAATTTTGTTCTGCGCGAGAATGAGCGATTCGGCTGATGCGTGCATTCGCGCGAGCTTTGCCGCGCCCGATTGCTGACCCTCGTTGCCGTTGTCACCACCGCCGCCGCTTCCGCTGCCCGAGGATACGGAAAGCTCAAAGCCCTCGGGTGCGGTGTCAAAGCCCATGGTCTGAATAACCATGAGCTGCTCAAGCTCGCGGTAGTTTGAGTATATAGAGCCGCCCGAGCAGCCGCAAAGTAGGCAAAGTGCGCATACTGCGGCAAGGCAGCGTCTTAGCTTTTGCATTATGCCTGCCTCCTTTTGTCGGGTGTGTTCAGGTCGGGGTCGCGGAATTTATCCTCGGGCATTGGCCTTCGCAGGAATGTCCGCGAGAGATTATGCGGCGCACCGCCCGACAAGGGCGCGGTGTAGTTAACCCCGTATGAGTCCATCGTGCAGAGATACCACACGAGAAGGCACAATAGCGCCGTAACTCCGTAAAGCCCCGCGAGTATTGCTGCGACAACAAGTGCAAGGCGGCATAGCCGCAGCGCCGCGCTTAAATCCTGGCTCGGCTGCGCGTAGCCTGCGATGCCCGCCGTTGCGACAACGATGACGGCAATCGGGGATATGACCTTCGCCTCAACCGCGGATTGACCGACAATGAGCGCGCCGATGATTGAAACCGTGTCGCTGATTGGATTGGGCAGGCGCAGACCCGCCTCCTGCAAAAGCTCGAACGCGATGAGCATGCCGAGCACCTCGAGCGCGGTTGAGAATGGCACCGCCTGCTTTGATGCGACAATGCTCATAAGCAGCTTTGTGGGAATCATCTCCTGGTGGTACATCGCAACCGCGACATAGAAGGCGGGCAGCGCAAGTGCAAGCAGTATGGCTGCCCAGCGGATAATGCTCAGCATCGTTGAAACGAGATAATTCTGCGACGAGTCCTGCGGCACGCGCAAAAACTCCGCAAAGGTTGCAGGCAGCATAAAAGCAAGCGGCAGGCCGTCGACAATAAGTCCGACTCTGCCGTTGAGAAGCTGCTGCGCAAAGCGGTCGGGACGCTCAGTATGCAGCAGCTGCGGGAAAATTGATTTCGGCTTGTCCACGATGTAGGACTCGATTGCCTCGGTCGCAAGTGCACCGTCAATGTCAATCGCGTCAAGCCGCCGTTCAAGCTCGGCAACAAGAGCTGGGTCGCATACACCGTCAATGTACATTATCGCCGCGCGCGTCTGGCTCTTGCGCCCGATGACGCTGTTTTTCAGCTTCAGAGCGGGATTGCATATGCGCCTGCGGACAAGTCCCGTGTTCGTTCGCAGCACCTCAACAAAGCTGTCCTTGCCGCCCTTGAGTGACTTTTCGATTTTCGGCTCGTCAATGCTGCGCTGCTGCTGCGAGCGAATCTCAAATGTAACCGCGCTTGCGGAGTTGTCGAACACAATGGCAACGCAGCCCTGGGTAAGGTCGGTAACAAGCTCGTCGGTGCTATCACGCAGCGAAGCCTGCGAGCTGTACACCGCGCCCTGCATCAGCCTTTCGGGAGTGGGTGACGAGCCGGCGCGCAAAAGGTCAGTGAGCGGGCGGATAACATCCTTGCTCACATCGCCGCCGTTTACCACGCCGTCAATCCAGCACACGAAAAGTTTTTCGTCGGAAACAAGTCCTGCACGGATATCGCGCGACTGAAAATCGGCGCAGCCGTCAAAAATGTTTTCTAAAGTTTTTGAATTTATGGCCTCATTATAGACGGGCATCTGCCGCGGATGAGGTCCTTCGCCGGAATTTTCCCGACGGTACAATCGATTAAAAACAGACATATTGTTATTGTAACCGCTGTTAGACACAATATTTAGGGGTGTCAAAAAATACCTTAAAAAATACTCGATTTTTATCAAAAAAGGTGTTGACAAAGCGCTTTTTGGGTGGTATTCTAACGGAGCGCTTCAAGGGAAGCCAAGAACTTAATAAAAAAACTTCAAAAGTTTTTGAAAAAAGTGCTTGACATAATCGGAAAGCTGTGATATATTAAATAAGCTGTCCGCTGAAACCGGAAGCAAGCAATTGTACCTTGAAAATTAGATAATGTAAGAACAGCTTATGCTAAATAAGCACCAGAAAAGGGTTCTTTAAAGTCAGAAATTGACTATAAAAATTTCTTTGAGAGCTAGAAAGCAATCATAAATTGATTTAATCTGCTTAGGCAGTTTGAATACCATTTATAGAGAGTTTGATCCTGGCTCAGGATGAACGCTGGCGGCGTGCCTAACACATGCAAGTCGAA
>JAZULF010000058.1:0-2194 GCA_045643645.1 Oscillospiraceae bacterium | reverse complement strand
ATTACTACGAGGTACGCGCGGTCAAGACCGTAAACGGCACCGATTGGACAGGCAGCTATTCCGTACCCGTCAGCATAACCCGCTGATTACTAAACAAACAAAAATCCCCACCGGTTACCCGGTGGGGATTTATTTTATATCATATTTCTTTGAAGCCGAATTGCAGCAGCTCGTTGAAAAGGTTTATCGCGAATCTGTCGGTCATCCCCGAGATGAAATCGATAACCGCCTGCGCGTAAAGTGTTTCCTCCTGCAGCTTGCCGTAGAGCTTTTCGTTGTCGCAGTTGAGGGCTGCGGATTTGAGCCGCTCGGGAACAATTTCATTGTCGCAGTATTTTGCAAGCCATGTTTCAAACGAGGTTACGAGAGTCGGCGCAAAGTGTCTGTAAGCATCAAGGCTTTGCCATGTGTGCTTTCCGTCGTACATAGAGTAGAGCGTATCGAAAAGCTGCGTCAGCACAAGCTCGGAATAGTGCTTGTACGGGGTAAGGCGGCTGTGACCGTAGATGTGCTCATAGTTGAAGCGCTTTATCTCGTTAAGCTGCCCGTTAAACTGCGCGCTCAGCCTTATACCGTCCCCGGGCGAGCTGTTTTTGCAGATATCGTTAATCATATTGTGCATGATTACGGTTGTGTTCATGGCATTCTGGTCATATACCCTTGCCATTTTTCTCAGCTCGTTCTGGTCGGTATCGTTGAGTATGCCGAGGGCAATCGCGTCCTCTATATCGCGGCCGACATAGGCAATCTTGTCCGCCATTTTCACAACGCAGCCCTCCCATGTGCATGCCTGATACATACCGGGCGCGGTAAACTGCTCAATTGCGATTGAAATGTCACGCGGGAAAATGCCGTTTTCGTCGACCTCGCCGCAATGGGACAGAATGCCGTCGCGCACAGCGTAGGTGAGATTGAGGTTGCGCTTGATTTTATAGTCGTCCTCGAGAAGCTCGAGCTTGTCTACAAAGCGAAGTCCGTTCTGCTCGTGCCAGAAGCTCTTGTTAAGATGCTTCTGAGTGAGCGCGCGGATAACGACCTCGCCCTGATGACCGAAGGGCGCGTGACCGAGGTCATGACCCATGGAGATTGCCTTCGTCAGCTCGTCATTGAGTCCGAGCGACTTTGCGATTGTGGAGCTTACGGACTCAACATGGTTTACATGCTCCATTCTCGTGCAGATGTGGTCATTATCAATATTGAAGAAAACCTGCGTCTTGTGCTTCAAGCGGCGGTATGCCGTTGAGTGCAGTATTCTTGTATAGTCGCGGGCAAAGGGGCTGCGGATATCATCCTCGCGCGCGTACAAGGGCGTGCTGCGGCTTGTGAGCTTTTCCCAACTCGGATTGTTCTCCCTTACCGCTACACTCTTGAACCTTTCTTTGTTCATACGCCTCTCCTTTTGAAAAGTGCTTTCATCTTATACTTATATTTTAATGGCAGTGCACTCAAATGGCAACAAAATTTGTGCTTTAATCTGTACTCTTTGTCGTACAGAACGCCCGCAGATGTCCTTAGCCGCTTGACATCGGCATATGCGCTTACTATAATTTAACGGTAAAGCGGGGACACGATTCCCGAAGCATAATCAGAACAGGAGCAAATAAAATGAAAAAAGCAGTAATTTACATACACGGCAAGCGCGGCAATGCCGCCGAATCGGCACACTTTGAGCCGCTTTTCCCCGATTGCGATGTTATCGGCTTTGACTACAAAAAGGAGCTTCCGTGGGACTCCAAGGCAGAGCTTTCCAAGTACTTTGACGAGGTATGCAAGCAGTATGACTCCGTTTCCGTTATCGGCAACAGCATCGGCTGCTTCTACGCAATGAACGCAGGCATCGACAGCAAGGTCGATATGGCTTACTTCATCTCCCCCGTCGGCAGTATGGAAAAGTTCATTCTCGGTCTGATGGCAGGCTCAAATATCACAGAGGACGAGCTTCGCAAGAAAGAGGAAATCACCGCCGCAAACGGCATGGTGCTTTCGTGGAAATACCTCAGCTATGTTAGAGAAAATCCCATGACCTGGAACGGACCTGCGCACATTCTCTACGGCGAATTCGACAATCTGACCGATATCGCAACCGTGACCGCACTTGCCGAGAAAATCGGCGCTGACCTCGAGGTTATGAAGGGCGGCGAGCATTGGTTCCACACCGACGAACAGATGGAGTACATCGACAAGTGGATAAGAA
>JAZULF010000057.1:0-3037 GCA_045643645.1 Oscillospiraceae bacterium | reverse complement strand
GAACTTTTTTACGAGTATTTTTGTGTAAGCGCGAGTGTTCTCGAGTACTAAAACCCAAAATCAGCCCAAAATCGATGCCAATTTTGCTCAAGGCGCATCGCTAAAGCGCACTCTTTATTGCAAAAAATGCTGCATATTGACCCCATCCCACGACCTTCGAGTTTTTTGCGGATGAAACGCATATTGTAAAACAGGTGCAGAAGCAAAAGCTTCTGCACCTGTTCAAATAATTACTTGTTCAGTACTGCCTCAATCTCTTCTTTATAAGGCATCGCCGGTGCTGTACCGAGCTTTTCAACCGACAGTCCACCGGTTACATTGCCGTATTTCAGCGCAGCTTCAAAGCTCGTTCCCGCAGCAAGCGCCGCAGTAAAGCCACCATTAAAGGCATCGCCTGCTCCCGTTGTATCAACAACATTTACCTTAATCGGCGTGCCGGTAAACTCCGACTGTGCATTTTTGGCATAGTAGCCCTTGCTTCCGAGCGTGATGACAACATTCTTAACACCCTTGTCGAGAAGAACATCTGCCGCCTTTGAGGCGCTCTCATAATCAGTAACTGCAATGCCTGTTATGATTTCTGCTTCTGTTTCGTTGGGGGTGATGTAATCTATGCCATTCAAAACCTCATCAGGCAGCTTTCTTGCTGGTGCGGGATTAAGAACAGTAGGCACACCTGCCTTCTTTGCCATATCAAGCACCTTGTAGGTGGCCTCCGGATTTGTTTCAAGCTGGCAGAGAACTGTTCCCGCTGAGGCGACAGTATCTTCAAGAGCCTGAACCTCTTCGGGTTTGAACTTTCCGCAGGCGCCGATAATTACAACGATTTCGTTCTGTCCGGTAACTTCGTTTACTATTATCAACGCAGCGCCTGTGTCGGAATTTTTATCAACAATGATTTTTGAGGAGTCAATTCCCTCTTTGTCATAGAAATTAAGTGCCAGCTTTCCGAAATCGTCCTCGCCGAGTCGGGTTACAAGTGTTACATCGCCTCCGGCTCGCTTTGCGGCTACTGCCTGGTTAGAGCCCTTTCCTCCCGGTCCGCTTTTGAAGGACACACCCATTACCGTTTCGCCCTCTGTAGGGAACTTAGGGGTTCTGCCGGTAAGGTCAGTTACATAGCTGCCAAACACTACTATTTTTTTGTTTTCCATCGCTTTTCTCCTTTTGCTGACACGGTACAGCTATCGCAATTATATCTGAATATCGAACATTTCGTAAAGGTCAAGTCTGTCAATGTGCAGAACAAGCTTGCCGTCTGAATACTCAAAGTCCATTTCCCTGCCGTCTGATACGCGGGTTATCTTAGCAGGCTTTTCCGTGCTTATACTGATATTGAAATCAAATACGGGCAGAACCTCATCTGCGTACTGCAGGTTGATTGCCGACAGATATTTGCCCTCTTCATCCTCCCACAGCTGATACTCAACCACATACGGCGTATCGTCTGAAGCGAAGCTCATTTCCGTTACATACTTCTTTACAAATGATGTGAATACCTTTCTCGGCTGAGTCAGGCTTGTGTTCTCAAAGGGTGCGCATACCCATATTATCTTGCCTTTGCCGACTTGTGCTTCCATCATTGCAGGGTAGTCTGTTGCTATTCCGGGAGGGTCTGAGTGCATTGATGCACTCTCATTGCGCGGGTCATTCGGATCTGCTTCTACCTGAAGTTCAAGGTCTGCACATACCAAGAATGTGCTTGCCTGCAGCGAATACGGAAGTGTCAGCTTTGCAAGCACCTTGCCGTTCGTTGCTCCTTCAAGGATATACGCGCTGTCGTACACTGTCAAAGGATATTTTCTGCTGTACTCACCAAACAGTGATGCCACCTCATCCTCGGGTGCAATATAGGTGATTGTTTCGTCGGTTCGTCCTGTTACCTTTCCGCCGAACACTTCCTCCACCAGAGGCTGTGCGCTGTGTCCGCTGATATACGCTATGCCGCCATTCTCAACATAAGCCTTCAGCTCCGCCATATTTTCCTTGCTCATATTGGGAGCATCGCTCACTATAAGCATTTTTGCCTTACTCCACTGCTCAGGGTGGAAGCTGGTATACACACTGTAAGGTATATGCGCTCTCTGCAGCGTTTCACTGACATTGATGCTGCTGTCAAGGTGCGGTATTGCCCTGCTGATGTTCTTGCTCTCGGAGATATCCATAGGTGGCATCTCCTCGTCGTACTTGCCATGCAGATTGAAGTATATGCCTATATCCGTGCAGGGCTTGCCCTTTGAAAAATACTTCTCAAATTTTGCCGCATCGTCATATACATTCTTCAGTCTGGTGTACACCAGCGGCTCATATGTGCCGGTCATATCCACGGCATCAACAAATATGTTGCTGCCGTGATTGATAAATGACAGCATTGCGTGGAGCTTCATCATTACCTCGGATTTAATGGTGGTATGCTCGTCAAGAGACGGCTCGCACCTTGAGGTTGTGTAGTTAAACGGCAGATTGGGTGTCATATTGTAGTACATTTTGCAGGCAAAGGTCTGCTGAGAGAAGCCGCCGTACAAATCGCCGGAAACTGCATCGCTTGCAATCGTGGTATTCTCGGTTACTCCCATCATCCAGCTTCCCGGCATGGTGGAGTTCTGCATTTCGACAACTGCGCCGGGATTGACCATCTTGACGGAGTCGTAGATGTACTGCATATAGTCCTGCAGCCACTCCTCACGCTTGCGCTGGAACAGCTTCCAACGATCATCCTTCCAGTTGACAATTCTCGGCATTTCGCCGCCGACTTCCTTTTCCCATCTTGCTCTGCAATTGTCGCAGTAGCACACTGTGGGCCAGAAGGTCATATCTGCAAAGAACGCCTCATAGGGACCTACATATTCAGTAAAATCTGCAATCTGGTCTCTGCAGAACTTTTTGTAGCCCTCGCTGTTCGGGCAGCAAAGGCCGAATCTTCTGCCCTTATCGCGTGAATAGTTTCCGTCTATATCCTTAATTCTCCACTCGGGATGGTGGTCGTATGCCCAGTTGTTGTAAATCATACTGAAGTATACATCAATATCCATTCCGC
>JAZULF010000056.1:0-2199 GCA_045643645.1 Oscillospiraceae bacterium | reverse complement strand
AGCCATGTCGTTCTGTGAGCCAAGGAGTTGCATCAAGGATTTGTCTTCCTAAGACCGCTTGGCCTCCGACTTATTTCGCGTCTGCGGACGCGAAACTCTGCGAGGCTTTTTTCTTGTTGTTTACAGACCGTTGCTTACCATCCAGACCACAAGCGCAATCTGCACGATTGCGAGTGCGGGGAAGAAGATTGCAAAATACCAATGCTTGGTCTTGTGGCGGAATGCGTACATGCCGAGAGTGCCGCCGAGACCGCCGAAGATTATCGCAAACAGAAACAGCACCTTTTCGGGTACGCGGCGCTTGTGGCGCTTTGCCTTGCTCTTGTCGATGCCCATAATTGCGAATGCGACAACATTTATCACCACGAGGAAAATCAGAAAAATCTTGAGTAAAGTATCGCCCATATTTATCTTCCCTTCTTAGCCTTGTTCGGCTTTGCGTTTTTCTTCGGCTTGGGCTTTGCCCAACCCTTCTTGTAGCCCTCTGCCTTCTTCGGCTTTGCAGGCTCTGCGGCAGGCTTCTTCGCTGCCTGCGGCTTTTTTGCCTGAGGCGGTCTGTCGGGCCGCACAAGGCACTCGGGTCCGTAGCCGATTAAATCCTCACGGCCTGCGGTCTTGAGCGCTTCAATGACGAGCTTGCGCTTGTCGGGGCGCTTCCACTGCAGCAGCGCGCGCTGCATTGCTTTTTCGTGGAAGGATTTTGCGACATAGACGGATTTCATCGTAATCGGGTCAATGCCCGTGTAGTACATACAGGTTGAGATAGTGCCGGGTGTGGGATAGAAGTCCTGCACCTGCTCGGGCTGACGGCCCATCTTGTTGAGATACTCAGCAAGCGCAACAGCGTCCTCGAGCGTGCTGCCGGGGTGGGAGGACATGAGGTACGGCACGATGTACTGCTCCTTGGAGAAGCGGTTGTTCAGCTTCTTATACTCACCGAGGAACTTTTCGTAGACCTCGATGTGCGGCTTGCCCATATAGTCAAGCACGGAGTCGATGCAATGCTCGGGCGCGACCTTGAGCTGGCCTGAAATGTGGTATTTGACAAGCTCGGAGAAGAACTCGCTGTTCTTGTCCTCGAGCATATAGTCATAGCGGATACCGCTGCGGACGAACACCTTTTTGATGCCGGGGATTGCACGCAGCTTGCGCAGCAGCGCGAGGTAATCCGAGTGGTCGGCATCGAGATTCTTGCAGGGATACGGCGCAAGGCAGCGCTTGTCCGCGCACATGCCGTACTTCGCCTGCTTCTTGCAGGAGTGGTGGCGGAAGTTTGCCGAGGGTCCGCCGACATCGTTGATGTAGCCCTTGAAATCGGGGAACTTCGTCAGCGCGGTAACCTCGCGCACAACGCTGTCGTGGCTGCGGCTTGTGACCATTCTGCCCTGGTGGAATGCGAGCGCGCAGAAGTTACAGCCGCCGAAGCAGCCGCGGTTGTGGATAACCGAGAACTTGACCTCCTCGATTGCGGGAACGCCGCCGAGAGACTCGTACATCGGGTGGTACTGCTTGGTGTAGGGAAGCTCGGCAACAAAGTCAAGCTCCTCGCTTGTCAGCGGCATTGCGGGCGGATTGACGATGAGGTATCTGCCGTCATGCTCCTGAATCATTGCCTTGCCGCGCACGGGGTCATGCTCGGCGTACTCAACGCGCGTTGCGTCAGCGTAAAAGCGCTTGCTGTCGCAGACATCGGCAAAAGAAGGCAGTGTAACATTCTCAAACGCGCACTTTTCGGGGTCGTTTGTGAGAAATGCGGTGCCGCGGATATCCGTCATCTCGCTGACGGGGATTTTCTTCTTCAGGCGCTTTGCAATCTCGCGCTCGGCGTACTCGCCCATACCGTAGACGAGCATATCCGCGCCCGAGTCGACAAGAATCGAGCGGCGCACCTTATCGTCCCAGTAATCGTAATGCGCAAAGCGGCGCAGGCTTGCCTCAAGACCGCCGATGATGATGGGCACATCGGCGCCGAATGCCTCGCGCGCACGGTTTGAGTAAACAATCGTTGCTCTGTCGGGGCGCAGACCTGCCTTCTTGCCGGGCGAGTAAAAGTCCTCGCTGCGGCGCTTTTTGGCTGCGGTGTAGTGCTCGACTATTGAGTCGAGGTTGCCCGCTCCGATGAGTACCGCAAGGCGCGGTCTGCCGAAGGCGGCGAAGGCCTCTGCCGAGTGCCAGTCGGGCTGAGCGAGCATTGCAACT
>JAZULF010000055.1:0-6896 GCA_045643645.1 Oscillospiraceae bacterium | reverse complement strand
CGTTGACGAGTTCAAGAAGGCAGAGGGCATCGACCTGTCCGGCGACAAGGTCGCAATGCAGCGTCTGCGCGAGGCTGCTGAGAAGGCAAAGATTGAGCTTTCCGGCGTAACCACCTCCAACATCAACCTGCCCTACATCACTGCTGATGCAACCGGCCCCAAGCACCTCGATGTAACTCTGACCCGCGCAAAGTTCAACGAGCTGACCCACCACCTCGTAGAGAAGACCATGGGCCCCGTAAAGCAGGCACTGTCCGACTCCGGTCTGTCTGCAGGCGAAATCTCCAAGGTCCTGATGGTCGGCGGTTCTTCCCGTATCCCCGCTGTTCAGGAAATGGTCAAGACTCTCACCGGCAAGGAAGGCTTCTAGGGCATCAACCCCGATGAATGTGTTGCAATCGGCGCAGCAATCCAGGGCGGCGTTCTCGTCGGCGATGTAAAGGGCGTTCTGCTCCTCGATGTAACTCCTCTGTCCCTCGGTATTGAGACCCTCGGCGTCGTATGCACCAGACTCATCGAGCGCAACACCACCATCCCCACCAAGAAGAGCCAGATTTTCTCCACCGCAGCTGACAATCAGACCGCTGTTGAAATCAATGTTCTGCAGGGCGAGCGCGAGATGGCTCAGTACAATAAGAGCCTCGGCCGCTTCAATCTCGACGGCATTGCACCGGCACGCCGCGGCGTTCCCCAGATTGAGGTTACCTTCGATATCGACGCAAACGGCATCGTAAATGTTTCCGCAAAGGACCTCGGCACCGGTAAGGAGCAGCACATCACCATCACCTCCTCCACCAATATGACCAAGGAAGATATCGACAAGGCAGTCAAGGAAGCTGAGATGTTCGCAGCAGAAGACGCAAAGCGCAAGGAAGAAATCGATGTCCGCAACCAGGGCGACCAGATGGTATACCAGACCGAGAAGACTCTCGAGGATATGGGCGACCAGGTTCCCGCAGAGGTCAAGGGCGAAATCGAAGCAAAGCTGCAGAGCCTCAAGACCGCACTCACCGGTACCGATACCGAGAGCATCAAGCAGGCAACCAAGGAGCTGACCGATGTATTCGCAAAGCTGTATGAGGCTGCACAGGCAGCACAGGGCGGCGCAGGCTTCAACCCCAACGGCGCAGGCTGCGACCCCAACTGCGGCAATGACTGCGGCGGTCAGGATTACTACGATGCAGACTACACCGTAGTCGACGACGACAAGTAATTTTTAATCCCTACTGAAACCTATACGATGTGGGCGTACAATGTACGCCCACATTTGAGGTATATTTGAGGTAGCTTTATGGCAGATAAAAGAGATTATTATGAGGTCTTAGGAGTACAGAAAAGTGCTACCGAGGACGAACTTAAAAAAGCATACAGAAAGCTCGCCAAGGAAAACCACCCCGACCTGCACCCAGGTGATAAGGAGTGCGAGGCACGCTTCAAGGAGATAAACGAGGCTTACGAGATTCTCTCCGATTCCGACAAGCGCGCAAAGTACGACCAGTACGGTCACGCCGCATTTGACCCCAGCCAGGGCTTCGGCGGCGGTGGCTTCGGCGGCTTTGGCGACTTCGGTGATATCTTCGGCGATATCTTCGGCGGCTTTGGCGGCTTCGGTGGCTTCGGCGGAGGCGGCGGAAGAAATCCGAACGCACCGCGCAAGGGTGATAACCTTCGCGAGACCGTCAGCATAAAGTTTGAGGAAGCAGCCTTCGGTGTGAAGAAGGAAATCTTCGTTTCCCGCGTTGAGCAGTGCCCCGATTGTAAGGGCACAGGCTGCGCAGAGGGTACAACCGCAGAGGTCTGCCCCGATTGTAAGGGCACAGGCTCAGTAAAGACCACCCAGCGCACACCCTTCGGCATGGTGCAGTCATCCTCGGCATGTCCCAAGTGCAAGGGCCGCGGCAAGGTTATCCACACCCCCTGCAAGAGCTGCCACGGCATAGGCAGTGTCCGCCGTCAGCACAAGGTAACCGTCAGCATCCCCGCAGGCATTGATGACGGTCAGACCATCTCGCTGCGCGGTCAGGGCAACTCGGGCGTCAACGGCGGTCCTGCAGGCGACCTGCTTGTTACCGTGCTCGTTCAGCCGCACGCACGCTTTGAGCGTGAGGGCGCATCCATACTGCTCGAGCAGGACATCTCCTTTGCTGAGGCAACTCTCGGCGCAGAGATTGAGGTCCCGACACTCGACGGCAGAGTCAAGCTCAACATACCCGAGGGCACGCAGACGGGCTCGATGTTCCGACTCAAGGGCAAGGGTGTACCGTTCCTGCGTTCAAACGGACGCGGCGACCAGTTCGTTACCGTGCGCGTAACCGTGCCTAAAAACCTCAACTCCGCACAGAAGGAGGCTCTCAGACAGTTTGCCTCCACGCTCGGCGAGGATGTTGAGTCCAAGGGAATCTTCGGAAAACGCAAGAAATAGTGCAGAATTTGCACCCTAATGCATTGCATTGGGGTGTTTTTTATATCAGCTATTTACAAAATGCGCTTTTTAGCTTAAAATATACTTAAAAGGATAAAAGCAAAAGGCTTTACCGAAGGGGGATTTTTCATGCTGCAGGAAAATTTTCTTAATGTTTACGATAAGTTCAAGCTCGAATTCTTCAGAAGAATTTTTGAGCTCGTGCGCGAGCGCGAGGGCTCATTGAGCGCAATGGAGGCTTTCTCAATTGAGGTTATCCACGCCCTGCACGAGCCGACAATAGGACAGTTTGCGGAGTTTCTGAATATCTCCCAGTCCAACGCAACCTATAAGGTAAACAACCTCATCAAGAAGGGCTACCTCATCAAGCAGAATTCCACCACCGACCGCAGAGAGTACCACCTTGTCCTCTCCGAGAAGTACTACGGCTATACCGATATCATGCGCAGCTATGTAAAAACCGTAGTCGATAAAATTTCCGACGAGTTCACTGAGGAAGAGCTTGCAACATTCGAAACAATGCTCAAGCGCATCGAGGATGAAATGATGCCCGAGGTCAAAATCTGATAATGCAAAAAAGCCTCTGTTTTCGGACAGAGGCTTTTTCATTTGTTGACTTTGCAGGGCTTATGTTATAAAATGTAATTGTTAATTTGTCAACAAAATAATTTATATACAAGGAAGTGATTTGCCAATGAAACTTACCCCCGAGCAGCAGGCCATGCTGAATGGCGAAAAGGGCGAAACAATGGCAAAGGTCGTCAAGACCCTCGTAATGTACGGCGAGACCTTCGGCGCAGAGCGCATGCTGCCGATTACCTCAAAGTACGGCCATACCGTTATCAGCTTCGGCCTCAAGGTTATGAAGCCCGTCTATGATTTGTATCAGGAAATCATTGATGCAGGTCTTGTAACAGACCAGAAGTTCACCGCTGACCCCAAGCCGCTGGACAAGAATGTTCCCAGCAGCATCATCGAAGACCTCGTCTTCAAAAAATTCATGTACACCGAGCAGGACGATTACGAGGAGCAGCTTCGCAAGCTCGGCATCACAAGTGATGACGATTACACCTGCACCTGCTATCTCGACCAGGTAGGCAACAAGCCCAAGAAGGGCGACATTCTGTCCTGGGCAGAGTCCTCCGCAGTTGTTTACGCAAACTCCGTTCTCGGCGCACGCTGCAACCGCAACTCCGGTATGATTGAAATCATGGGCTCCATCGCGGGCTTTGTTCCCGAGTTCGGTCTGCTTCTTGATGAAAACCGCAAGGCAACCTGGGTTGTCGAGCTCAAGACCACGAAGAAGCCCGATGCACAGCTTCTCGGCTCGGCTATCGGCATGAAGGTCATGGAAGAGGTACCCTATGTCAAGGGTCTCGACAAGTGGATTGGCACCGAGCTTAACGACGAAAGCTGCACCTACCTCAAGGACTTCGGCGCAGCAACCGCATCAAACGGTGCTGTCGGTCTGTACCACATTGCAAACCTCAGTCCCGAGGCAGTTGAGCAGGGCGAGAGCATCATCGCAGAGGGCGCACAGGTCTATGTCATCGACGATGCTGAGCTCGAGCGCGTAAAGGCAAACTACCCCGTCATCTGGAAGAATCCCGATGCAGCACCTCAGCTGTGCTTCGTAGGCTGCCCCCACATGACTCTGCAGCAGCTCATCGACTGGACTGTAAATGTCAGCGAGGCACTCAAGAAGAACGGTCTTAATAAGGTCACCGTTCCTACCGTATTCACCTCCTCCACTCCCGTCATCAAGGAGTTCAACAAGACCCCGTACGCAAAGCAGCTCAAGAGCTGCGGCGTTATCGTCAGCTATATCTGCCCGCTTATGTACATGAACAATCCTCTGTGCAAGAAGAAGGCAGTTATCACCTCCTCAAACAAGCTGCGCACCTACACCAGCGCAAAGTACTACACCGAGGCTGATATCCTCAGCATCATCACAACCAAGAGGGAGGGCAAGAAATGAAAACTTTCAAAGGCCGTGTCGTAGTTCCCGGCACCTGCACCGCTGAAGCTCTTGTTTCCAAGGGCGGCTTCAACACCCTCGCAAGCTATCAGATGGGTATGATGTTCGGCGACAAGCAGATGAAGTGCGGCGACCAGAACAATGCAGATATCTACAAGCTGCCCATGATTAACAAGGCACTGTGCCTGCCCATGACCATCGGCTCCACCACCGGCGGTATGGTACTGTTCACAGTCTGCTCACTCGGCAAGCAGCCCGCATGCATGCTCTTCAGCAAGCCCATCGACCCCCTCGCAGCATCAGGCGCAATCCTCGGCGATGTATGGACCGATGCAAAGATGCCCGTTGTTGACTCTCTCGGCGATGAGTTCCTCGAGTATGTCAAGACCGGCGCAAAAATCACCATCAAGGAAGATGGCGTAGTCGAGGTCGACTGATTAAAAAATTAAAAGACAACCCGGATTTTCCGGGTTGTCTTTTTTTTATTTGTCGTATGTTCTTTCGGAAATTATGTACCTCGGGCGGCCCTTTGCTTCCATATATATCTTGCCGATATATTCACCGATGATACCCAGGCAGATAAGCTGCACACCGCCCACAAAGCAGACGATGCAGGTCATACTTGCCCAGCCTGCGACGGTGTTGCCGCACAGCGCCGAAACAATTGCCCAGATAACGCCAATGAAGCTCAGAATAGCAACGAAAACGCCGAAGCCCATAATGAGTCGCAGCGGCTTTACGGACATACTCGTAATGCCGTCAGCGGCAAGCGACAGCATCTTTTTGAGAGGATACTTGCTCTTGCCTGCAAGGCGCTCGGTTCTTTCATATTCAACGCTTGTGCTTTTGAAGCCGACAAGCGGAATCATACCGCGCAGGAAGAGGTTTACCTCCTTGAAGCCTGCAAGCTCATTAAGCGCCCGTGAGGACACAAGGCGGTAGTCGGCGTGATTGTACACAACCTCCGCACCCATTGCGGAAAGAAACTTGTAGAAGCCCTGCGCGGTTGTGCGCTTGAAGCAGGAGTCGGACTTGCGCGAGGAGCGCACGCCGTAGACAATCTCACAGCCGCCGAGATACTCGTCGACCATCTTGTCCATTGCGTTTATATCGTCCTGCCCGTCGCAATCGATGGATATGGTGATATCGCAGTTGTCCTTTGCCTCCATAAGACCTGCAAGAAGGGCGTTCTGATGACCGCGGTTGCGGCTCTGACAGATGCCGATATAGTGCTTGTCCGACTCGGCAAGTGCGCGGATAATGTCCCAGCTTGAGTCCGTTGAGCCGTCGTTTACGAACATAATGCGGCTGTCATCGGAAATTTTTTCATCATTGACAAGCTGAGTAAGCTTATTCAAGAACATCGGTGCCGTTATCGGCAGCACCTCCTGCTCGTTAAAGCAGGGAACAACGATGTAAAGTACAGGTTTTTTCATTGGAAATCCCTCCGTTTTGAGATTACCATATTTAAACTGAGTATGCAAGAAAAGACCACTCAGGATTGAGTGGTCTCCTTGCTGTCAACAATGAAAACCTCAAAATTGCCCTGCGCGGTGAGCGTGCCCTCGTCATCGTAAACCGAGGTTTCAACAAATGCCACGCTTCTGCCGTCCTTGACAATTTTGCCCTCTGCACGCAGCTTGGAGCCCTTTGATGCGCGAAGATAGTGCATATTGCCGCTGAGTGTTAAGCTTATGCGCTTGTCCTGATTGACAACAACGCCTGCGGCAACATCGCACAGCGAGTAAACAAAGCCGCCATGCGCCATGCCCCAGGGGTTGAGTGCTTCCTCGCGCAGCTGCCCTTCAACGATGCAGTAGTCCTCGCCTAAGTCGACTACCGTTATGCCGTTATATTTGTTGTAACCGCTGCGTTCATTGATGCGGTTAATAAGCTCTTGTTTAGTCATATTCAGCCTCTGTTTTGTGTTTTTTGCAGAAACAGTATAACTTATGAGCCGTCTTTCGTCAAAACTATTTTTTCGCCGCTCAGACTTGCACTCACGCTGTCACCGCGACCGATTGCACCGTCAAGCAGCAGCTCGGCGGCATTGTCCACAATGAGCGTCTGAATTGTGCGGCGCAGTGGGCGCGCGCCGAATTTTTCGTCGTAGCCTCGCTCGGCAAGCGCATCGATAACGCTGTCGGGAATGCTGAGCCGCATACCAAGCTCGGCAAAGCGGCCTGCAACGGTGCAAAGCATGCGCTCGGTTATGCTGCGTATCTCCGCGCGCGTAAGGCGCTGAAAAATGATGGTTTCATCAATGCGGTTTAGAAATTCAGGCTTAAAGGTCTGCCGCAGCTCCTCGTTGACCTTCTCTTTTAACTCCTCGTCTGCGGCGGCTGAGCCCTCGGCTGCGGTAAAGCCGAGTCTGCGCTTGCCGTCGGTCATAGCCTTTGCACCGATGTTTGAGGTCATAACGATTATCGTGTTGCGAAAGTCGATTTTCTTGCCGCAGGAGTCTGTGAGATGACCGTCGTCCATAATCTGCAGCAG
>JAZULF010000054.1:0-11671 GCA_045643645.1 Oscillospiraceae bacterium | reverse complement strand
CTCCGGGGATTTTATTATTTCTTATCAGAACAGGTCCTTGCCCTGAGTCTTTTTTACAAAGCGCTCAAGCTTCTTCTGCTCGAGTCTCCAGTAAACGGTGCGTACGGGCGGGCAAATAGTCATGAGGACCTTGCTCAGTGCAAACAGCCAGCAGGGAGAAACCTTCTTCTTGCCCTTTTCGATGCCATCGACCATCTTCTTTGCAACGACAACGGGAGACTGTACGGGGAAGGGCTTTTCGAACTTCACACCGTCAGCTGCGACCTTGAAGAAGTTGGTGTCGGTTGCAACGGGGTACAGGCAGGTGAACTTGACATTCTTGGGCATCTCAAGACGGATACCTTCCTGGAAGCCCTGCAGGCCGAACTTGGATGCGGAATACAGTGCGTAGCCGGGCATTGCCATAGTGCCGATTGCGGAAACTGTGAATGCGAGGTGACCGTCGCGGCCGTTGAGGTGGTGCATGTACTTTACATAGGTGTATGCAGGTGCGAGGGTGTTGGTGTCGAAGATTGCCTTCAGTCTGTCCCAATCCTCATAGTCATAGACCTCGTAGTAGGGGAAGCCTGCGTTGTTGTAGTAGATATCAATCTTGTCAAAAAGCTCCTCTGCCTTTGCAAAGATTGCGTCGATGCCTTCCTTGCTGCTGATGTCGCCGTCAAAGGGGATTACATTGGGTGCAAAGCCCTCGAGCTTTTCAACTGCGTGACGGGAAACTGCCAGAATCTTGTTGCCCTCGCCCTTGACGAGAAGCTTCAGGACCTCAAGGCCGATGCCGCTGGATGCGCCGGTAAGTACTATGTTCTTATTGTTAATCATCGTTTTTCCTCCTTAAATCAGGCCCTTGGTTACATCGTATGCACTGCGGCAAGCATTTGCAATTGTGCCGCTCTTTACAGCATCGCCTACTGCAAAGACATTCTTTCTACCCATGTTCTTCAGCTCGTCTACAAGGTTGTTTACGGGACGAACGCCCAGAGACAGAACCGCATAGTCAGCTTCAATCTTGCTCTTTGCGCCGGTGGCAACATCTTCGATGAGAACGCCGCCGTCTTCAACGCCGAGGAGCTTGGTGCCGGTCATGAACTTGGTGCCGTAGGGTGCGATTCGCTCCATCTCGTCATCAACGAGCTGGAACCATGTTCCCGGTGCGACTTCAGATGCCATTTCTATAACGGTAACGGTGTTGCCGTCCTCGTTCAGAATTTCGGTAGTCTCCAGACCTGTCATACCGGAGCCAACAACAACAACATTGCTATTTTCAATTTTCTTGTCCTTCATGATGATTTCAGGTGCAACGAAGACATTATCACGGTCGAGACCGGGAATGGACTTGGGACGAACGGGAACACCGCCTGTTGCTACAATAACAGCATAGGGATTGAGCTTTTCAACAAAGCCTGCGTTTACCTCGCAGCCGAGCTTAACTTCAACGCCCAGCTTCTTAACATTAACCATGAGGTCTTCGATAGACCAGTAGAGCTTATCCTTAAGATTGCAGGTCGATGCAGTGATTACCTGTCCGCCGGGCTTATCAGCCTTTTCGGCAACAACGACCTTGTAGCCGCGATATGCCAGAGTCTTTGCTGCTGTGAGTCCTGCAGGACCTGCACCAACAACAAGCACAGTCTTGCCGTCGCCGGTCTTGGGCAGATTCTCATACTCACGCTCGTAGCCCATAGCTACATTGAGTGCACAATTTGTTGCAAGACCCTTGGGACCGTTATCCATAAGTGCGCTGAGGCAGTTTACACAGCCGATACAACGCTGGATTTCTTCGGTACGGCCTTCTGCAACCTTGGTTACCCAGTACGGGTCGCAGATGAAGCAGCGAGCAGAACCCATAATATCCTGCCAACCGTCAGCAATCTGCTTCTCTGCCTGTTCGGGAGAACGGATGAAGTTTGCTGCGATAACAGGGATGCTGACAACGCTCTTTATTTCCTTAGCAAGGTATGCTCTCCAGCCGGGTACAAAGGAGGTAGGCTCTGCCCAGTAGTTGAAAGCATCATAGCAGGCGGAAGTAACATCGATAGCGTCAACGCCCAGTTCCTCCAAGCGCTTTGCAATCTTCTTACCGGTCTCGATATCATAACCCTTGCCGGGCTTACCGATGCGGTCATACATCTCATCTGCAGTAAGGCGGACAATCAGGGGATAGTCCTTGCCGCAGCGTTCCTGGATACCCTGGATAATTTCGGTTATAAAACGCATACGGTTTTCAAAGCTGCCGCCGTATTCATCGGTACGCTTGTTGGTGTTCGGGGACAGGAACTGCTGAATCATATAGCCGTGGCCGGCATGAAGCTGAACAACATCAACGCCTGCCTTTTTACATCTGACAGCAGCCTCAATGTAGTTGTTGATGAGCTTCTTAACTTCGCGGCGGCTCATCTCGTGCATTCTTGTTGCACCGTGGTAGCTGCACTCCCCCTTCGATGCGGCCTGAACGGAGAAGGAAATCTTGTGATTGAACTCAAGGTTCATCATTGCGGGAGCCGCCTTGAATGCAAGCTGTGCAAAGCCAGGCCATACCTTAGTAATGGGAATGACAAGAGGAAGAGAATGAATTGCGCTGCCGTAGCCCTGGCGTCCGCCATGGTGAAGCTGAATGCCGAGCTTTGCACCGTGCTTGTGAATTCTGTCAGCGAACTCACGCATGGGCTTGATATGGTAGTCGTGGCTCATGGAAAGCTGGGTGAAGGTGAATGCGCCGGTATTGTCATTAACACGCGTTACTCCGGGGATAATAAGAGCGACGCCACCTTTTGCACGCTCTTCATAATAATCCATTAATTGCTCGGTTGGTCTGCCTGCGGTATCTGCCATACTGATTTCTGCAGCAGTCATGACAGTACGATTCTTTATAGTCATGGTACCGATTTTGATGGGGGAAAGTAGATTTTCGTAGGGCATAATGTATCCGTCCTTTCTGCTTCATTAATATCAAAATTATCATACAATTTTTCTGTATATGTAGATAATAAAATCACAAACATTTTTCGTCAAGAATGTTCGAAAAAATCTATATATCTGATAATTTGAGGCTCAATTTTCTGACAACTGTTTTAACACTTTCGTTTGACATGTAAAACACTTTATGGTAAAGTGTACATATTAATTGTACACTTGTCCAAAGGTGATGAAAATGTCCATTTTTACATCAAAGAACACCGAAGCCATTGTAAATGCGGCGCTTGAGCTGTTCAAGGCAAAGGGCTACATCAATGTTTCGGTCAGCGATATCTGCCGCGCAGCCGATGTGCCGCGCTCCTCCTTCTACAGCATATTCGCAGGCAAGGAGGAAATTATCACTTATCTGCTCAGAAATCTGAAGGATGATTATCAATCGGTTTTCGCAGAGTTTCTCAACGCTAAAAATGACCTCGACCGCATATGGATTCTGTATGACCGCTATCTGACGCTTGCGATGGAATTCGGTCCCGACCTCACGGGCACGCTGTTTTCCCTTGAGCTGCAGAAGCCCGTCGGAGTATTTGAGTTTTTTGACGCGTTCAACGAATGGTTTGTAAAGCTCATACGCAACTGTCAGCAGGCGGGACTTATACGCAATCAGAACAGGCCCGAGGACATTGTTGTGCTCGGTGTAAGAATTGCCGTAGGCGCTGCTTTTGAGTGGTGTCTTACAGGCGGCAGCTTTGACCTGCGCGAGGTTGCAATCGCAGAGCACGAAACTCTGTACGATGTGCCGCCCGAGTACAGACGCAGCAAGAAATCAGAATAAAACAAAACACCTGACAATTTGTCAGGTGTTTTGTTATGTTCAAGTATCAAATGCGAAGAAATAGAAAATATTTGTATCGCAGTCATAAACGGCAAGCGAGAAATTGAACGAATACCGGCTCAGAAGCTCCGAGTCATCATTTGGGTTTTCAGCACCGTCAAATCTGTCCTCAAAGAAATAGTATCCGTTTTCGATTTTCGGCATATGCGCATGCTCGGACAGCATATAGCCGTAGGTTTCGCCGTCTTTTTCTCCGCCGAACATTGCCAGCTCAAGATTTTCGGACAACGGCAGCTTATTCCAGCCCTCGATGTTTTCAAGCGCCTTTTCCGTATTATCCGAGCAATCCATAATCAGATAATACTCGCCGTCACCGAGAAAGCCTCCGTGGGTGTCATTCTCCTCAACAACGGTAAAATCCTGCTTTGTAAAGCCGAAGTACGGGTCCTTGGCTGCGCAGCCGCAAAGTGAGGCTATCAGCGCAATTGCGCATACAACATACAATACTTTTTTCATTACCTGCACCCCCGATTAACAAGCTGACTTCACGCAGCGCACAGCAGCAGCTGCTTATTGCAAACATTATACTACACGCACCTTTTATTTGCCAGCTAAATGCAAAAAACGGTACAGCCGCAGGTGCTGTACCGTTTTTATTACGCTATTGGTCTTTAATTACCACTTTTTCAATCCGTACTGCTCTGCCTTGAGCTTCATCTTATCTCTGTAGAAGCTCTTGAACTCCTCAGAGTGCTCAGCAGCCTTGTGCAGGTCCTGATGAATGTTAATCTCAATGATTTTGAAGCCGTCGTCGGTGATTGCAATATCAAAGCCCAGGTACTCAAGCTCGGGCATGAACTTGCAGATATCAACAACGCCCTTGCACATGTAGTCCCAATTGGGAACTATGCCTTCGATTTCAACGCCGGTGTCGGGATGAACGGGGCAGGGAATGAACTTATGGTCGCGAATCTGCTGCGGGCAGTAGTATCTGCCGCTTTCAATATCAATCTTTGCGCAGATGCCGCCGTAGCCGACATTATCGGTGAAGCCGGACTTGGACGAGCCGATACGCATATAGGTCTGCATAATCTTGGGTGCGTATGCGCTCTGGTTTACTACTGCAACGCGGATGGTGTTGACGGAGTTGGGGTAAATCTTCTTGAGTTCCTTGTGCATGAACAGGTACTCGGTGATGATGTAGATGGACTTGAAGCCGCAAATCATCTCCACGATTTCGTCCTCGGTCATCTCATTGCCGTTAATCAGGTACTTGCCGTCAGCATACTCCATGCGGTAGAAGCCGTCACCGTGAGTGCCGGAGGAGGGCTTGAGTGCAAGAAGCTTTTCCTGACGCAGCAGCTTGAACATATCCTCGAAGTTTGCTCCGAAGCCCTCGGGGATATCCTGCAGTGCCTTGATGCAGGTCTTGCCGTTCATCTTGATGATGTCGTAATAGTACTTTGCAAGATACTGCTTGTACGGCTCCATAACATAGCGGGTTGTGGTCTTGTCGTTTATCCACACCTGATAGCTGTTGTTGATTCTGTTGAGCCAATGATACTGATAGTCGGACAGATAGTTCTTGTAGTTATCCTTGGTAAGACCGTACTGCTCAATTCTGAAGGACTGGAAGCCACGGCGCCAGCACCAGATTTTCTGGAAGATGTTCGTGGTCTTGGTGTGGAGGAAATCGTCCCACACGGAGCGCATCCACAGCTTCTGCATATAAGGACGGATGCCGGGACGGCAGAAGCGTTTTACGAAGCGGTTGAAGCGCTTGTCGCGGAACGCCTTGTAGAAGTTTGTTCCGGAGGCAGTGTAGGTTTCCTTCTTCTTGCTAAGACGCTCGAGCAGGTAATTGTTGAGCTTGTCGCTGTGGGCAATTGTGGGAAGCACAGGGCTTGTGCTGAAGCGGTCGATTACGAAGCCGTCCTCGGTGATGAGTATGTAAGCATTGAAATACTCAATCTCGCTCATGAATGCAGACATCTTCAGGACCTCTGCAACGAGCTTGTCCCAGCCGGGAATTACGGTTTCGCTTCCTTCAACAGCGCCGTTGTCGGAAATCCTCACATACTCGGTTTCCTCGGCACCGAAGGGCAGCAGATATGCATCGAGAAGCTCGGTCTGCTTGAGCTCCTTGTTTGCAATGTAGAGCTTTACAGCGCCCTTAACATCCTCATTCAGTCTGTAGGGCTCGGCAATAACATAGTTGTACTTGAAGGTGGAGATAAGCTCAAGCAGGCTTTCCTTGTCATACTCGGGCTTCTTTGCGGGATTGGGCTCAAAGCCCTCGGGAAGCTCTGCGGGATACTCATCGCACAGCAGCATAGCCTTATCGTAGGTGTACTTGAACATAGTCATACGATGCTTGTCGACCTCGTCCGCGCACAGCTTATACTTGTTCTCACCGATGCGCTCGATGATGTAGGTGCTGCGGTTGCCGGAGCTTGATGCGGGACGGATAGCAAGGCTGCCGCGCTCGTTGAGCAGCTTGATGAAGGCATCGTAGTCCTCGCCGAACTCGCGGTTTACGGTATCGATGGGCAGGAATACCTTCTTGTTCTCTCTGTCAATGATGTTGAAGTACAGCTTGGGCAGATGCTCCTGATAATCAATCAGAACATGGTTTGTGGTTACAAGGTCGCCCAGCCACTTTGTGAAGCTGTTGTTGAACGGCTGCAGGAACAGATAGTCAACATCGCTGATGTACTTGTCAAGATTGTTCTTGAGGTCGTACTTTTCAATGCTTGTTGAAAGATACTTGTGCTCATGAGCCCACTTCTTGTCCTTCATGCTGATGCCGTTGTCAAGTGCATTGTCCTGCTGAACCTTTTTGTAATAGGCATTTGCAAGCTTTCTCGAATAGCCCTGCTGAAGCCACGGGCGGATAAAAATCTCTCTTTTTATCCTGCTGACTAAACCCATTATTCATTGTCCTTCTTTCTATCGTTGTAGATGTACGGTGCAAATGCCCGCACATATCCAATATATATCCTATAATGGTTTGTATATTATATTACATACCTCGACATATTTCAATCACATATTGACTGATTGACAAAAAAATTGCTTATAGTATAATAATAAGATAATGTAATTATATTTAATGGTTTACTGGAGTGTAAAATGGAAAATCATTTGTCCAAGCACCATCTCCGCAGCTTCCTGCTGGCCTTTGAGGGCTTCAGCGATACATACGCGGAGGATTGGATATATCTTAAAGGCATAAAAAAGCACGCAGTGCGCAACAACCTCGGCATAAGCGCAAAGAGCATTCTTTCGCTTCTGCCCTTCGATGCAAGAATTGACGCATCGCTTCTGCCCTCGGGTGAGAAGACCTATCAGCTTTTTGCAGACAGGCTGTCTACCTCATATATGCTGGCACGCCACCCCGGACTCTGCCCCGGGATTTATTTCAGCCTGCTTCTTCGTGATGGCAAGCAGTTTTATCTGCCCTTCGGCAGTGCGGCCGAAAAGTATTCCCGCGATGCCGACGGTGTCATTGAGCTGCTGAAGGACAAGGGCGAGCTTATCGTGCGTCCGTCCGAAAATCTTATGTGGGCGCGCGAGCAGCTTTTGAGCTTTGACGGCGAAGGCTATTCTCTCGACGGCAAAGGTATTGGCTTTGATGAGCTTAAAGCCGCAATATGCGCACTGCCTCCCGATTACATAGTCTGCGAGAATGTCAAAAGCAATTTTGCTTACACTCTGCACATCGCAACGCTCAACCGCGGCAAGCCCGAGCTTCTTTATTCCGTGCTGACCGAGTCAAAAGCCTGCGCAAAGCCCGATTGGTACACCGAAAACAGCGTTGTCTGCGAGGTTTCCGAAAACGGCGAATACGAGGGCGGCACAATCGACGGCTTCAAGGATATTCTCGGCAAGGTGCTTGCAATCTCCGCTGAGTTTACGGACCTTGAGTATATGAACTACTCCGTCCGTATCACGGCAGACGGCTTTAAGCTTATGCAGGTTGACACGGGCAAGGACTTGACCTATCTCCCCCGATTCAATGAGAAAACCGCGGAATTCCTGCGCAGAAAGCTTGCGCGCAAGCGCCGCTTCGTTACGCTCAAGCAGGCAGCAATAATCTGCTACCGCGCACTCTGGAGCATAGGTGCCGCAATGCACGGCTTCACTCCCCTTATGTACCGCAACTGGAAGCGCGCGCTCAAGGAGGACAAACACGACAAGTTCACAACAAGTGCCGAGAAGCGCTGGGCGCACAAGCGCGGCTTCTTATCCTTCCATATAAAGCAATACGGCTTGACCGATGACAACTACAAACAGTGTCTGTCCGACCGCGACTACAAGTGGCTGCGCCCGCTCAACTGCAGCTATCTCAAGTGGGTATGGGACAAGGTTTCGCTCCGCTATGTGCTTGACCGCTTCAGCAGTCATCTGCCCGAATATTACTACAACATTGTCCGCCGCGACGGTAAGCCCGTGCTGCTGACAATGCAGGATACCCCCGCAGGCTACGAGGCAAGCTTTGAGGATGTGCTCAGACTTCTGCGTGAGAAGGGTATTCTCGCACTCAAGCAGACCGAGGGTTCTCACGGAGTAGGCTTCTACAAGCTCGAGTATGCTGACGGCAGATACCTCGTAAACTCCGAGGAAAAGAGCGCTGACGAAATGCTCAGCTTCCTCAAATCGCTCAAAAAGTATTACAGCATTTCCGAATACATCATCATGCACGAGGACCTGCGCAGGATTTACAGCAGCGTTGCCTGCACAATCCGCGTTATGGTCATCAACCGCACGGGCTTTGACCCCGTCATCGAAAATGTCTACTTCCGCATCGGCACAAAGCGCACGGGCTTTACCGACAACATAGGCTCGGGCGGCGTTTTCGCCTATGCCGATGAGAAAACGGGATATTTCCACGATGCCGAAATCATCAAAAACCACATCATCACCCCCTGCCCCGAGCATCCCGACACGAATGTCAGAATTGAAGGCACATTCCCGCACTGGGACGAAATCTGCAGCGAAATCAACGATATATGCAGATACATCTCCCCGCTGGAATATATGGGCTTTGATGTTGTTATCACCGATGACGGCTTCAAGATTCTTGAAATCAACACTCATCAGGATTTGCACCGCTACCCCACCTACAACGAAAATGTGCATTCCTACTTTATGAATAAGCTCGAATTAAAGAAAAAAGGTGTCCGTTTAGTCTGATTTTCGCGTAAATTTGCAACATTATTATTGAAGCGTTGCGAAAAAGCGTGTAAAATAGCGTGGCTAAAAGGAGAATGTTATGAGAATACTTGTTATTCTGCTGCGCTGGGCATTGAATTTCGTATACTTCTTTATGAAGCTTCTGCCCGTCAATAGCAGCAAGGTGCTTTTTCTCAGCCGCCAGTCCAACACTCCCACCGAGGATTTTGAATTCCTCGCCGCAAGGCTGCGCGAGCTGAAGCCCGAAATTAAAATAGTTATGATTACAAAGCGCGCCGACAAGGGCGTTTCAGACCTGCTTATCTACGCATGGCAGACGCTTCGCAGTATGCACCATCTTGCAACTGCTTCGGTGTGCGTGCTCGACTCCTACTGGCCTGCGGTTTCCATGCTCAAGCACAAGAAATCACTTGCCGTTGTGCAGATGTGGCACGCAATGGGCAAGATAAAGCAGTCGGGTTACCAGTCCGTCGGCAAGAAATTTGGCAGAAGCGATATGCTGGTGCGCGAGATGCGTATGCACCGCAACTACGATGTAATCATCGCAGGCGGCAAGGCATTCAATCCCTTCTACTGCGCATCCTTCGGCGTTGAGGAAGGCATTCTGTACAACGCAGGTCTGCCGAGAATGGACAGACTCCGCGAGAGTGTTGACTCTGCGAGAAAGCAGTTTTACGATGCCTACCCCGAGCTTGAGGGCAAGAAAATCGTTCTCTACGCACCTACCTTCCGCAAGGGACAGATTCTCGACACGAAGGCAATTGTCGATGCCTTTGACTTTGACGAAAATCAGGTGCTTATCATAAAGCGCCACCCAAATCAGCGCCTTAACGAAGAGCATATCGCGCCCGCACTTACCTGCGATGAGGTCCCGACCTCCGTTGTTTTGTCCGTGTGCGATTGCATAATAACCGACTACTCGGCAATCACCATTGAGGCCGCGGTTCTCGGCAAGCCCGTCTACTTCTATCTGTTTGACCTCGAGGATTATCTCAGCCACAACGGATTGAATGTGCTTTTGTGGGAGGAATTCCCCGATTGCATTTTCTCCGAGCCCGAGGCTATGTTCAACGCAATTAACAGCTGCCCCTACAACGAAGAAAACTATAAGAGATTCTGTGAAAAATACCTGCCCGACTTAAACGGCAGAGCAACCGACAAAATCGCAAACCTCATCATCGGCTGCATGGAAAGGAATAAATATGAGGCAATCTCTGAGTGCATTGCTGAGCAAAATTGAGCTGGTCGCGCTGTGGATAGTCAGAATACTGTTCGCACCCAATCACTTCAAGGTTCCGCTGCATAAAAGAATATGGTACAGCATCTTCGGCGGCTTCATGGTCGACCAGGTTGCTATGTACAATCTCTCGCGCAGCAACAAAAAAGAGTATCTTTCCGAATTTGACTGGCACAAATCCCGCAACATCAACGCGCCCTACAGCTCCATGCTGAACAACAAGGTCGTGTTCGGTGAAATAGTCGAGCGCTACTGCCCGAGTCCCGAGATTTACGCCGTGGAGCGCCACGGGCAAATCATCGGCATGCACGGCAGAGTATTCAACGGCTGGGACGATGTCATCGCACTTCTCAAGGAGGTCGGTGCTTTTGTCGTTAAGCCCGTAGGCGCAGGCAAGGGCAACAACATCCACATTGTCAAGTTCAACGGCAACGGCATTATTATGGGCGGTCAGCCCTCCTCCGAGGAGGAGCTTATTGCCTGCCTCAAGCGCAGCAAGAACTGGTTTATCTGCGCTTACGCACAGCAGGCTGACTATCTCAACGAAATCTACGCAAACTCCGCAAACACAATCCGCATGATTGTACTGCGCAACGCCGAAACAAAGCAGCTTGAGCTGTGCTACGCGGTACAGCGCATAGGCACCGCATGGACAGGCGCTGTTGACAACGGCAGCAAGGGCGGTCTTGTTGCAAACATTGACCTTGAAACCGGTGAACTGAGCGAGGCCCGCACCCTGCACAATCTCACTGTCTACGAAAACCACCCCGACACCCGCGCTCAGATTAAGGGCAGAGTCATTCCCAACTGGGAGGCTATCAAAAGCGGTGTCACTGAGGTTTCCTCCCACTTCCCATATCTCGACATTATCGCATGGGACATTCTCCCCACTTCCGACGGCTTCACCGTAATCGAGGCCAACACCTCCTCCGGTGTCAACATCATTCAGCTTTGGGGTCCCCAGCGCAACGGCAGACTCGGCGAATTTTATCGTGAACACGGTGTTATCAAATGAAATATGTAATAATGGCTGACGGCAAGGGCAGCCGCTGGAACAACTTCATGGGTCACGGCAAGCACGAGATATCAATCGGCGGAGAAACGCTCCTCGAGCGCACCGTGCGGCTTCTGCACAGCTTTGACGATGCTGCCGAGGTTATCATCACCTCCCACAACGAAAAGCTCAATATCGAGGGTGCCGTGCGCTACGAGCCGAAGAACAATGTTCTCGAGATTGACCGCTTCACCGCAGAGCTTATCGGCGACGATATGTGCTTCCTCTACGGCGATGTTTATTACTCCGAGGACGCAATACGCACCGTTGTTGAAAACGCGGGAAAGGACAAGCTCCTGTTTGTCGGCAGCGAAAAGAGCATATGTGCCGTTCTGGTAAAAGACGGCGAGCTTTTCCGCAGCTGCTACGAGGGCGTTCGCAATATGTTCCTCAACGGAGAGATATCCGAATGCAAGGGCTGGCAGGTCTATCATATGTA
>JAZULF010000053.1:0-4125 GCA_045643645.1 Oscillospiraceae bacterium | reverse complement strand
CCGTCAACAGCGCCCCAGCTGAGCATTACCTTGCCGTCCTTAAGCTCGCCAGCAAGCACGGGAGTCTTGATGGGAACAGTGCTCTTTGCGGAGGAGTATACGCTTGCACCGCCGTCTGCGTTTGCGGCTTTGACCTTGTAGTAGTACTTGGTGCCGCTCGTTACGGAGGAGTTTGGGTAGGTAGTGCCGTAGGTGGTGTCATAGTACTTGTAGTTGGTGCCGTCGGTGGAGCGGTAAATCCAGTACTTAGCAGCGCCGTCAACTGCGTTCCAGCTGAGCTTAATCTTGCCGTCAGCCTTGCTGATGCTCAGCTCGGGAGCCTTGAGAATCTTTACGGATTTTGCAGCGGAGTAGTCGCTGGTCCAATCGGTGCCGTTAACGGTCTTGACAGCCTTTACCTTGTAGTAATAGGTGCCGTCGGCGGTAACGGAGGAGTTGGTGTAGGTGGTCTTTGTGGTGCTGTCATAGTACTTGAAGTTTTTGCCGTCAGTAGAGCGGTAAATCCAGTACTTGGTTGCACCCGTTACTGCATTCCAGCTGAGCTTTGCCGCACCTGCGGAGAGAGATACGGTCAGCTTCGGAGTGCTGAGAGGAATGGTGCTCTTTGCGGTTGAGAATTTGCTGATGACATCCTTGCCGTTTACAGTATTTACAGC
Organism: Oscillospiraceae bacterium; assembly: GCA_045643645.1. Classification (GTDB taxonomy): domain Bacteria; phylum Bacillota; class Clostridia; order Oscillospirales; family Oscillospiraceae; genus F23-B02. The sequence continues at coordinate 3,469 of JAZULF010000053.1, read as the reverse complement.
CTTGACCTTGTAGTAGTACTTTGTGCCGCTTGTAACGGAGGAGTTGGTGTAGCTTGTGCTTGTTGTGGTGTCGTAGTACTTATAGTTAGTGCCGTCTGTTGAACGGTAAATCCAGTACTTGCTTGCACCGAAAACAGTGTCCCAGCTGAGCTTAATCTTGCCGTCGGTCTTGCTGATGCTTACCTGCGGAATAGCGAGGCTTGTAATGGTTTGGCTCTCAAGAGCAATTGCAAAACCCTGAACGGAGTTCTTGCAGTCGGTGTCAAGAAATTCAGTTTCAGTGTTGTTGAACTCATCCGAAATCTGTACGCGCAACGTTCTGACATTGGCATCACCGCTGCTGTAGACATAGCCGTCCTTCAGTACACTGTAGTTGTACATGAAGTAAACGTAACCCTTTTCGAAGTAGGTGCCGAATTCCGAGCGTGCTTCCTTTATCTCCTGGGTGGTCAGACCGAGAAGGTTTGCAGCAAGAGAGGTCTTGCTTTCGGGAACATAGAAGCCGGCAAAGTTGCCGTCATAATCGTACTTTTCAAGGTACCACAGGTAATCAACTTTTGTGCCGTCGCCGGAAAGCACAGCGGGCTTGAACGCCTTTACAAGACCGCCGATACCGCATTTGTCCGGCATCTTGTCGAAATAGAGGGCCTCAATGTGATGGTTGCTGGCAACGGCGGTGCATGCGTAATCAATGCTGACGGTTATGCTGCCGTCATCGTTGTCAAAGGTGCTATAGAATGCGGAGACGTAGTTGCCATTGCTGTCGGTGGAAGTTACAGAACCCTTGTAGGCGCCGTCTTTAACCTCGAAGTAGCAGTTGTCCTCGGGGAAAACGGTGACTTCTACACCGTAGTATTTTGCGGACTTGCAGATGTAATCGGGGTCATCAATGTATTCCCACTCCTCAGCCATGCCGTCGTAAACATACCAGCAGACCTCGGGAGCCTTTGCGCCCTCAGCAACAATTGCGTTTGAGGGGGTGGTTATGATATCGGTGCTATAGTCAAGCTTCTCGCCGGCTTTGGGGACATTCAGACCGGTAAGATTAATCTTGCTGATGGGACCGCTTGCAACATATTTCTCGGCAACAACGCGGACATTGTCAGCATTGTCAGCGAAATTATCTGCGAAAACGGTAAGCTGCTTTTCCAGCATGGTAGCGGTGATTTCGCCGCCGTCCTTCTGATTGCCGAGAAGTGCGGTGCAATCACTTGCGGTGGAAACCTTTGTTGAAGTGATGTCAAGAGCGGTCAGCTTGTTGTCGCTGCAGTTGAGACTATTAAGCGCATAGCAGCCGTTGACATTAAGTGTTGTGAGCAGATTGCCGCTGCAGTTGAGAGCCTTGAGCGTGGAGCGGTTGCTTACACCGAGCGTGGTAAGCTGGTTAGCGGAGCAATCTATGGATTCAAGTGCGGTGCAGCTATTGATGTTAAGAGTGGTGAGCTTGTTGCCTGCGCAGTTGAGCTTGGTAAGCGCGTTGATATTTGTGAGGTTAAGTGCAGACAACTGATTGTTGCCGCAATTGAGCTCGGTAAGTGCAGTGTTCTTGCTGATGTCTAGCTTGGTCAACTGGTTATCTGAGCAGTCTAAGGTTTCGAGTGCAGTGAAATACTGAATACCACCGAGAGAGGAGATGCCCATACCGCTTACATCAATGTCTTTTATGGCAAAAAGCTCATCGCTATACAGACATCCGTCGCCGTCGGAATCAAAATTCTCGGAGATGTAGCTGCGGAAGACTTCATCTGGGAATATCGTGGAATCGAGCACAGCAGGAGTCGGAGCATAAACAAAGGTGTTGTAGGAGTTACCTGCAAAGCTTTTATAATATGCGCTATGCTGGGAGGGCGTCATGGTAACAACGGTAACTTCGCTTATGTTCTGGTTGCCCAGATAGACTTGAGTGTCTGATGAAAGACAAAGCGGTGTGCTGCGAATGTCCAGAGAAACAAGGCGATTTCGTGTGCAGTTCAGTGATTTCAGGGAGGTACATCCGCTGATATTCAGCTCGGTCAGTTTGTTGTTTTCACAGTCAAGCTCCTGTAGAGCGGTGTGGTTGCTTACATCAAGCTTGGTAAGCTTGTTGTTTTCGCACTTTATGAAGCGCAGCAGAGGATTGTGGCTTACATCAAGCTCGGTCAGTGCATTATTTCCGCACATTAAGCCTGCGAGCTTGGTGTTTTTGCTGAGGTCAATTGATTTGATGCCGCGGCCTTCAAAGTACAACTGTGCGAGTTCGGTAAAAAACTCTATACCTTTAAGGTCGGCAGGGCGCACTTCGGAGAGGTCTATGGTCTTTGCCTTGCTGATTTCCGCAGAAGACAGTGAACCGTTTTTATCGGTGTCAAATCTGTCAGTGATATACTTGCGGAAGACTGAGTCGGGGAAGTTTGTTGAGTTGATTGTGACGCTGCTTTCGGCAAATGCCATTGTGGGCATCAGCGACAATAGCATTATCACAGTCAGCAGCAATGCTATCAGTCTTTTTTTCATTCTATTTCCTCCTAAGTATTTTTTATTTCCGTTGGTATCAAGATACCATATACAAACGGGTTTAGCAAGAAGAATTTCCCATATACTGGAGAACGATTTTCCACATACTGGGAAGCGTATTTTTCTGTAAAAATTATATGACGCATCGTCATAATTGTCAACGAAAATGTATGACATACTGTCATTGGTGATGTTATGGAAAACAGGCTCAGAACTCTGCGAAAAAGCAGGAAAATGACGCAGATTGCGCTGCAGATGCAAACGGGCATCGAGCAGGCGCTGCTGTCAAAATATGAAAACGGCAGCCGTATTCCGCCGACGGAAACGCTGCTCATTCTTGCTGAGTTTTACAATGTCAGCATTGACTACATTCTTTGCCGCACCGACAAACCCGATATTAATAAATAGAAAAACAGCCACCCTTGCGGGTGGCTGTTTTTGCTTATCTGTCAATGCTTATGAGGTTTGAGAAGTCGCTTGCCCAGTCGGTTGAGCCGATGGTCTTTGCGGCCTTAATCTTGTAGTAGTAGGTTGTGCCCTCGGTAACGGAGCTGTTGGTGTAGGTGGTCTTTGTGGTGCTGTCATAGTACTTGAAGTTTTCGCCGTCAGTTGAGCGGTAAATCCAGTACTTTGATGCGCCGTCAACAGCGCCCCAGCTGAGCATTACCTTGCCGTCATTAAGCTCGCCAGCAAGCACGGGAGTCTTGATGGGAACGGTGCTCTTTGCGGAGGAATATACGCTTGCGCCGCCGTCTGCGTTTGCGGCCTTTACCTTGTAGTAGTACTTGGTGCCGCTTGTTACGGAGCTGTTGGTGTAAGCTGTGCCGTAGGTGGTGTCATAGTACTTGTAGTTAGTGCCGTCGGTGGAGCGGTAAATCCAGTACTTAGCAGCGCCGTCAACGGCATTCCAGCTGAGCTTAATCTTGCCGTCAGCCTTGCTGATGCTCAGCTCGGGAGCCTTGAGGACCTTGACGGA
>JAZULF010000052.1:0-1905 GCA_045643645.1 Oscillospiraceae bacterium | reverse complement strand
CGCCCGTTACCGCGACCTCGCCGAAGCTGAGTGGCTCAAGGTGGTCGCATTCATAACGAAGTCCGAGTCCTGCCGCAGTGTGTATCGCATAGTCAGTTCCGCCGCTGCCCGAGAAGCAGTTGTCGGTGGGATTGACTATGGCATCGCAGTCCATCGTCGTAATATCTCTGTGTATTATCTGCAGTGGCATAGTGTACCTCCGTTAAATATTCTTGTGGATACATAAGTTATTCTTCGGGGACTTCGTCAATGTATTCAAATTGAGCCTCAATTATTTCAGCTTCATAGTCCACTTTAGTTTCTTCGCTGAGTTCGAGTTCTTTTTCATAATCGGAATTGAGTTCCATATTAATATCAAATTCGCCATTGGTCAGCTTCACGAAAACATCTGCGAGGCGGCCGCCCAGGGGCTTGAAGGTCGTATATGTAATTGCACCCGAAACAATGCCACCGATGATAGGCACACTCTTTGTAATAGCGCCTTGTACAGTCTGCTTTGTAATCTTAATTCCGAGAACGGATGCAACCTTCTTAAGCAGCGGATACCACGCAGTTTTCGTAAGCGCTTGTGCTGCAACTTTTTTGCCAATCTCAGCACCTGCACTCTGAGCCGTCTTAACTACGAGCGCGCCCGCACCGCTTACGCCTAACATAACGCCAAGATATGCAATCATTTTTACCTGAGCACTTTCAGGAACATAAGTCCCATCTGTTTTAATCATATCTTCTGCAGGGTCAAACGATGTGAACAACTGGTTTTCGCCAAAGAGATATGCTATTTTTTGGGCTAGATTAAGTGCAAAGCCAAAATATTGTACTACATCAGCAGCTGATGCTACTGCCATTACTGCGACATTTGAAGGAAGTCCTGCTGCGAAAGATGTTACTGCTGATTTGCGCGTACTATTTCGTATTATTTCATCCGCTTTTTCACGCAAGCTGTCAACTGAGAACACTCTCTGAGGTCCATACTTTATAATGTCATCAATATACGGTGAGTTGCCGAAAAGCTGCTTTAGAAAATCGTCGCGATTAACGCGAACAACGGGAATATCCGCCAACTTGGTTATAAGGGTTTTTGTCGTTTCTATTGCCTTTTCAGAAAAACCGATGTTTTTGATGTCTTGCTCTTGCTGTTTAAGATCATCAATTAACTCAGAAGCTTTCGTTTTTGCATCGGAAAACACTTCAGATGTCTTTTCTTTTGCAGTATTCAGAATATCCTTTGCTTGCTTCTTGTCCAATAGCGCCATAATAGTATCCTCCTAACATATGTTTAAAAAGGGTGTGTATTATTCGCGAATTTTATTGCAGTTTTTAATATCGGGCAGTTTGCGTGGCTCGGGTTCTTCCGCAGGTATACCCAGCGAGAGTATTGCGAGCACGCCGAAGTTATCTGGGATATCCAGAAGCGCTTTGATGCGTTTTTCCGTGCTTGTGCCCTCTGTTGTCTTTCTGCCTCGACACTGCACCCAGCAGCTGCCCACGCCCTGCTCCGTTGCCTCAAGCATCATAAGCGTCATTGTGATTGAGCAGTCCTCAATCCACGCGTCAGACTTTGCGGTGTCGCCGACAACGACAATCGCCGCATCGGCATTTTTAAGCATTGCCGCGCCTGCCGCTTTGCACTCGGAAAGTCTGCACAGCATTTCCTTATCGCGCACAGCAACAAGCTCCACGGGATAAATCGCCCTGCTGCTCGGCGCAAGCAGTCCTGCCTGCAAAATTTTCTCGAGTGTTTCATCAGAAATGTGCTCTCCTGTATATCTTCTTATGCTCCGTCTACTCTGGAGCAACTTAAGCAGTTCCATCACACCACCTCATTCATCGTCATCATCGGTTTCTTCTTCCTCAATAACAGTCTCTATAAACGCAAGCTCCGCAGCCTGCTCAATAATGTCCAGC
>JAZULF010000051.1:0-2638 GCA_045643645.1 Oscillospiraceae bacterium | reverse complement strand
GCACAAAAAATTCCGGTAATACATCAAGTATTACCGGAATTTTGTTATTTGTCTGAGCGAAAAATTGCTAACTCAAAACTGCGTAGCACCTTGAAAGCTAAATGTTTTCTGCAAGGCGAGGCAAAAAACGCAGGAATACTGGATATGTATTCCGAGGCTTTTTAACGAAGCTTTGCGGGAAGCAGATACTTTCAAGGCTGTAAATCTCTATGGTGAACCGCCCAAGGTAGCCGTTTTTATTTGAATACAACGCCGTTTTTCTCCGAGCTTTTCAGCAGCACGATTGCGACAGCAAGCACCATTGCCTCGAATATGCCGAAGGTGTGCCATATTATCTCCGCACCGAATATCTCGGGCAGCAGAATGATAACCGCAATGTCAAAAACGAAGCTGCGCAGGACATTCATAATTATTGCCTGCTTGCTGCGCTTTGTGGAATAAAGATACGCCGAAATTATGGTGTTAAGCGCCATCACCGAGAAGCCCCATGCGTATTTGGGCATACTCTCAAGCGTGTAGCTTAGTGTTTCCGCATCCGCGCCGAACATTGTGCAGATAGGTCTGCCGATAAACAGCAGCAGTATGTAAATCAGCACGCTGCCGGCAAAGTTTATTATCATACCCGCGCGCAGATAGTACTTGAGGTCTTGCTCGTTCTTCGCTCCGTAGCACCTTCCGAACAATGGCTGCAGACCCTCTGCCGTACCGATGAATACGGCTACCGAGAATGACGCGACATAGCCTATAATCGAGTACACATTTACGCCGATATCGCCGATTTTCGCAAGCAGAACATAGTTCGTCGTGACGATTGCCGCAGGCACCGCAAGCTGCGATATGCACTCGGGAAGTCCTCGTATTACGAGCTTTTTGTACAATGCCGCATCAGGCTTGAAGCGTCTTATGCGCAGCTTTCCGCGCCTTGCGACGAAGTGCGCCGACACGACAAGCAGAGTTATTGTCTGTGACGCGCCCGTTGCGATTGCCGCGCCCTTCAGACCCATTTTCAGCGGGAAAATAAGCAGCCAATCGCCGAAGATATTGCAAGCCGTACCGATTATTACCGCCGCCGAAACGAGTATCGGCGAGCCGTCATTGCGGCAGAAGCCCTGCATTGCGGTGGACAGTCCCGATGGGATTATGAATATAGAATACCAAAAGACATAGTCGTAGACATAGTCAAAAAAGGTGTCATTTGCGCCGAGCAGAAGGCAAAGCTCATCGGCAAAAACCGTACCCGCAAGGCACATCACGACAGCAACCGCAACCGTTGCGGAAAGTGCGTGCATAAACGCCTCGTTTGCGCCATACTCATCGCCTCTGCCGAGGCGGATTGCAACAACCGTTACGCCGCCTATCGTTGTCAGCATAAAGGCTGCGCAGACGACCATAACAAACGGGAAGGCAATATTCACCGCGCCGAGTGCGTTTGTGCCGACACCCTGCCCCACGAAGATTCCGTCAATTACCGTGAACAGAAAATAGCTAACGCAGCTTAGCACCGTCGGTATTACATATTTGCAAAGATTCTTTGTTCTCTGTGACATTTTACTCCAGATTTCCGCTCGCAAACATAAGTGCGGTCAATGCAACAACGGGAGCTGTTTCGCAGCGCAGAATGCGCTCGCCCATTGAGCAGATGTGCATTCCCTTTTCGCGCGCAGTATCCGCCTCGGATTTCTCAAAGCCGCCCTCTGTGCCTGTGATAATTGCGGCGGTTTTAAGCTCCTTTGAGCCCTTGAGTGCCTCGGAAAGTGCCTCGCGCTCGCCTGTTTCGTACATAAAGAACACCGTCTCGGCTTCGTTTGCGGCATCGAGTGCATCGGCGAATTTGGGTATCCAGCTTACCTCGGGCACTATTCCCCTGCCCGACTGCTTTGCAGCCTCCTCGGCAATTCTGTTCCAGCGCTCGAGCTTTTTCGGCACGCCCTCGGTGCGCTGAACAACGCGCTCGGAATCGAAGAACACTATTCTCGAGGCACCAGCCTCAACGGATTTCTGAATAATGTAATCCGTCTTATCGCCCTTGGGAAGTCCGCAGAATACGCTGACATAGACGCTCGGCTCGGCTGCGCATTTTACGACCTCGATTATCTCCGCCTCAGCCTCGTCCTTATCTGAGCGGATAAGGCGGCATTTATAGTCGGTACCCTTTCCGTCGCAGATGGTCATTGCCTCGCCCTGACGAAGACGCAGAACCTTTATATGCTCGGCATCGCGGCCCGAAATGATGACCGTTCCGCCTGACTGATTAATCTCATTCATAAAAAATCTGGGCATATTGCACCTCGAATATTTGATAATAATCTATTATCCCATATCCGTCACCTTAATGCAAGTGTCAGCATACAATGACACGGGTGAACAGTATGGAAGATACCTACAATTTTGACGGCTTCGACTCCGTATGGCAGCGGGTAACCGAGAGCAGTGATGAGCCTTCAGCTGAGCTTGGAACGCATTCCGAAAGGCGCGAGGAAAAGCTCTGCCTTGTTAAGTCCAAGGACAACAGCTGCGCTGTCAGATTTATACCGAAGCCTTAGTCCTTAAAAAGCCTGAAATGGCTGAAATTTCATACAAAAAACGGGTGTTATACCTCAAGTTGCAGACAGTTTTATTATGGTTGTCTGTTACTGCG
>JAZULF010000050.1:0-1568 GCA_045643645.1 Oscillospiraceae bacterium | reverse complement strand
CAAGGTCAAGCTCTCCGTATGTTACAATGTACATTAAAGCTCGCCCTCTCTCCACTTAAATTCAACTCCACCGCCGCTGATTGCGCTCGGTGTGAACGATGCGCTCGGAACATAAACAACGATTCTATTCTCGCCCTTGTCGAGTATCATTGACGGATATTCGGCAAAATCTTGTGATGTCGGTATCACAAACTTGCGTTCGTTGATAAACACCCAAGCCGATTTTGAGCCTGTGTAAGAATCCGCAAAAGAAACAGTGTTCTTAATTTGCAGCGGCACACTTTCTCCGATAATTGTTTTAACTGTCGGTCTAATTGATGTTGCGTACACATCAGCAGATACCGCGCCCGAGTTGATGCTTGTTACCTCAAGGAAGTATGTTTCCGTTGCTTTGCTTGCGAATATCTTGCCGGTTATCTCCGTAGCCGCGCCCGATGCACTAACGCGGCGCATTAAGCGCACAAGGCAGTTATTCTTATTGCTTACATAGAATCTGTAAATGGTGTTCGCGTTGAGCGAAAGCGGGATTGTTGTGGTACCCCCGCCCGTCATACTTGAATTTGAAAAGCCTGACGAGGTTACATTCATACCACCACTTGTGTGCGCGTAATCTGTCCACTCGCTCGGATGAGATTCCCAATCGTTGTATGTGAATTGGTGGTAATCAAGCTCATACTTCAGCGGGTCTGCAACAATATTGCACACTATCTGCCGCAACTTGTGCTTGTGGTCATCGGATGCAATTGTCAAACGCCCTCTGAAGAAAAACTCATCACCGACATTGATGCGCACATTTCTGCCACTATAATCGTTTGCAAAATACTGTATTACAAATTCCGAACTGCTTACTATATCGGATTTGGTTGTCAACCGCAGTTTAACTTCTCTGTCATTGTAAACAGTTTCGCCAAAAGCCTCGGTCAAGTCAATCGAGCCATTCGCACCGAAGATGTTGACATAGCTTGATTTAGGAGTTGCCCAATTGTAAGTTAAATCGGGTATTAAGTCGTATATGCTCTCTATGTCATAATAAGTCGCGCTATCATCATCAAGCGCAATCTTCAAATTTGAAATATACATAAATCACCTCACGCCATAGATAAGCGCCCTGCCGAAGTAGCGCGTCTGCCGAGTGTACTGTCTAATCGGTCAACCATACCGCCGACAAGTGCATCACCGTCAAGGTAAATGTTGTAGCTTGACAAATCGTTACGCAATCCGCGAATTTCTTCGATAAGTGCGTTGTCTTGATGGTCAACTTGCCCTGCTGAAACAACGCGTTCACCGCGGTGCAGAGTTGCAGTGTAGCCATCGTATGGTACATAGGTCAATCCGCTTGCGTGATAACCTGCCGTACCCATACCGCCTGTCATTTTTGATGCGTTGCCAGTGCCGAATATATCCGTCATCGCATTTGATGTCGCGCCGTTTTTGATTACGCCCCAAATAAAGCCCCACCAATCAAAGTTCTGAATGATTTGCTTGAAGCCTTCTGCAACGCCGTTTGCGATGTTTTCGCCTGCGATTTCAGCCTTTGTTTTGTTTTTCTTTTCTTCTGATGCACCAAC
>JAZULF010000049.1:0-2717 GCA_045643645.1 Oscillospiraceae bacterium | reverse complement strand
AATCGCGGTGATTGACGGCAGCCGCGGCATATCCGAGGAGGACCTCGATATTATCCGTGAGGCAGAAAAGGCCCCGCACGCCGTTGTGGTCATCTCAAAATCCGACCTCGGAAAAGCAGCAGCTCTTCCGCAGACGAAGCTCCCGATTGTTGAACTCAGCTCCGTTACGGGCGAGGGCATTGACAGACTCGGAGATGTTGTGAAAAGCATATTCCCCCTGCCCGATGCTCCCGCAGGCGAAATTCTCACAAACGCAAGGCAGGCAGAGGCAGTCAACCGCGCGCTTGAGGCAATGAACGCAGCATACGAGGCAATGCTCTCGGGCTGCACTCCCGACATTGTTCTTACCGAGACAGAGGGCGCAATGAACGCACTCGGCGAGCTTACGGGAAGAACTGTCCGCGAGGATGTAACAAACAGAATCTTCGAAAGATTCTGCGTCGGAAAATAAGCAAACGAGAGGTTCATTGAACCTCTCGTTTTATTGAATATGCTTATTTTTCAATTCCCCAGCCTGCAAGCGGCAGACGCTGCATTGCACCGAACACCTTACTCTTCATATCGGGATAATCCTCCGCCATTGTCTTCAGCAGCTGCTTAATCTCATAGCGCTTGCTTGCCTTGTCCTGCGGGCAGGGATTTTCAACAACGGGCAGCTCGAGCTTTTCCGCAAGATTTGTTATCTTACCCTCGCCTGCGTACACCATCGGGCGAATCTGAGTTACGCCGCTGCGGTCCATAAATGTTACGGGTCTGAAGCAGCTTAGTCTGCCCTCAAACAGCAGACTCATAAGGAAGGTCTCCACTGCATCGTCAAAATGGTGGCCGAGTGCAAGCTTTTTTATTCCGCGCTCGCGTATTGCATCGTTTAGCGCACCGCGGCGCATCTTTGCGCACAGCGAGCAGGGATTATCCTCCTTGCGCACATCAAAGACGATTTCCTTGATGTCGGTCTTGAGGCAGGTATAAGGAATATCAAGCTGCGCACATAGCTGCTTTACGGGCGTAAAGTCCATACCGTCAAAGCCGAGTTCAATTGTAATCGCCTCAAGCTCGAAGTGCTTAGGATAGTAGCTTTGCAGGTGCTTGAGCGCAAGCAAAAGCAGCAGGCTGTCCTTGCCGCCCGACACGCCGACGGCGATTTTGTCGTTTTCCTCTATCATATTATAATCGTCGACTGCGCGGCGGATTATGCCTGTAAATTCATTCAGAGCCTTTATATCCATTTTTCTACCTCATTTTTGTTAAAATGATATTTAGGATTACTGAGTATTTGCGAGCTTTTGAGAGTATTTGAGAGTTTTCAAAACGAGAATTAAAATTAGTGTTGACACTGTTTGTTACATATGGTATAAAAATAAAGCACGCTATTTGGTAAACCACGGTTTATTGTAATAGCGCCCCGTTAAATTGTCAAAGATATTATTTATTTTTTTGGAGGCACAAATATGTCCACAACCATGCTTACCAAGGAAACCGTTGAACGCAAATGGTACATCCTTGACGCAGCAGGCAAGCCCCTCGGCAAGACCGCTGCAGTAGCCGCTGACCTTCTCCGCGGCAAGCTCAAGACCGACTACACTCCTCATGTTGACTGCGGTGACTATGTCATCATCATCAACGCAAAGGACGCAGTTCTGACCGGCAAGAAGCTGGAGCAGAAGTACTACCGCACTCACTCCGGTTGGGTTGGCGGCCTGAAGGAAACCCAGTACAAGCACCTGATGGAAAAGCGCCCCGAGCTCGCAATGCGTCTCGCAGTCCGCGGCATGCTTCAGAAGAACACCATCGCACAGTGGCAGCTCAAGCGCCTGAGAATCTTCGCAGGCTCCGAGCACACTCACGCAGCCCAGAAGCCCGAAGTTTGGGATCGCTACTAATAGGAGGTAAATAGTAATGGCAACTTATAAGTGCAAAAGACCCTATATGTACGGTACCGGACGCAGAAAGCACTCTGTAGCACGCGTTCACCTCATCCCCAACGGCACCGGTGCTATCACCATCAACGGCCGTGACATCGACGACTACTTCGGTCTCGAAACCCTTAAGCTCATCGTTCGTCAGCCCCTGGTCACCACCGAAACCGTCGGTAAGGTCGACATCGAGGCAACCGTTCACGGCGGCGGCGTTTCCGGTCAGGCAGGCGCAATCCGTCACGGTATCTCCAGAGCACTGTTTCTGGTTGACGAGAGCTACCGTCCCGCACTCAAGGCCGCAGGCTTCCTGACCCGCGACCCGAGAATGAAAGAGCGTAAAAAGTACGGTCTCAAAGCAGCACGTCGCGCTCCCCAGTTCTCCAAGAGATAATCTGCTTATCACACTCCCGAGGTTCTTCCTCGGGAGTTTTTTTGCGGCGTGCTGCTTTTGTCATCCCCGAGCGGTTGCCGATTTATCGGCGAGCGAGTGGGGACATTTTGCGCACGAAGTGCCGAAGGCGCTTCGCACGTCGCGCTCCCCAGTTCAACTATCACTAATACATCAACCGCCATTCCAACGGAGTGGCAGTTTTATATTATGCGTTCATGGCGCGAAGCCTCGCAATGAGTTCCCCTCGCGCGTCTAAGTCCGCGCGAGTCTACGCTAAAAATGTGCCCCCGGCACATTTTCTTAACGCTGCGACACTCCCGAGGTTCTTCCTCGGGAGTTTTTTTGCGGCGTGCTGCTTTTGTCATCCCCGAGCGGTTGCCGATTTATCGGCGAGCGAGTGTGGACATTTT
>JAZULF010000048.1:0-3934 GCA_045643645.1 Oscillospiraceae bacterium | reverse complement strand
CCTTAATCATTGCGAAAAATTGTCCGTGACCATTATGCCATATTTTCAGCGGCTTGCATAGTCTGTTTATGCTACGCATTCCCCTTACCGCTTCGTCTTGGCGCTTTCCGTCAACGCCTTGACATACTGCTCAAGTTGTTCCATCTGCGGCAGGATATAGTTTCTGCATTGCAGTGTTTCGGTATGAATATCCGCCTCATAGCCGCTCACGATAGTGCGTGATACGAGTGCGCGCATATCAAAGGGCAGACTGACATACTCCACCATCATCTCAAGCACCGCATTCCAATAGGAGCCGTACTCGCCGAACATCAGATATGCGGTCATCAACAGCTCGCCGGAAGACGCCGCGTTGAAGTGCTCCGTTAATTTGCTGCGCAAAGCTGTTGTAGCGTCGGACAGGCTGACGGGCTCGAATGGGTCTAATGCGTTGCGCAGATAGAACCACATATTACGGTCCAGTATGCGAAACCATGTATTCAGTTCCAAAACGGTGGGTTGGATATCCTTCTCCCAGTTTTGAATAGTGCGTTCACTCTTGTTCAGCGCCTTCGCCATATACTTTTGCGATACATTGCTGCTGATGCGGGATTCTCGCAGAATAGTTGCCGTAACATAGGTGACGGGCAAATTATAAAAGCCGACCATATAGCCGCTGTTGTTGTTCATTATTGACTTTTTTGCGGCGCTGATGGCGCTCTGCACAAGCACATGCTCAGGGTCTGCAAACGGAAGCTGCTTTGCAGTATGATTTGCTTTGCATATATCGTATGCCATATGAATCATTTCCACAACATGATGCCGCTTCAGCAAAGTCAGATGGGCGTACGCGCAGTACAGCTCCAGCAAACAGTTCCAATCCTGCGATGAGCCCTGGAACATAATATGGTAGAGTCGCTGAACCTCAACTTCGCCTGCAATTTCGTTGATATACAGCAGCAAGGCTTTGCGCAAATCAGCATCGCTGCTGTTTGCGCTCAATGCGGCAAAGGTATCCGGCCACAGGAAATTCAGCAATGAGCGGAACATATTACAGCCGGTCACATCAAACCATTCCAGCATGACAGACAGTGTGGGCGAGCCGTCACCGCTTTCCCACGCCTTAATCGTGCTCTCGGAAAAGCCGATTTTTTCGGACATTTCTCTTCGGCTCAGGTCTGCCTTTGCACGGCATCTGGAAAGAATCTGCCCGCAGAGCTCTGCGTTTCTGATAAGCTGATTGAAATAGCTGTTCATATTATCCACTCCACCCATAAAACAAGTAAGATATTGATACCGTCGCTATTGTCTATTTTCATTATAGAGAATTGGCGGTATTTTTCAAGCAGTAATTCCCATATGTCCCGTGCCGTTTCTGTTGGTATCCGAGTGCATACCAAGTGTCAGCTTATCCACTATTTGAGAAATGAATTCGGAATTGGTGGGTTTGCCGCGATTCGGGTCAACGGTATAGCCAAAGTATTTTTCAAGAATTTCAATATTTCCTCTGTTCCACACCACTTCGATGGCATGGCGCATGGCGCGCTCCACACCGCCGGCTGTGGCGTGAAATTCTCTTGCGACATACGGATACAGCTTTTTCGTTATGGCTCTGAGGATTTCCGGGTTTCTTACCGCTGCGTCAATTGCAAAGCGGAAGTACTGATATCCCAGCAGATTGGCAGGCATACCGAGCTCGTGCAGCGTTTGCGAAATTTCCACAAGGCCGGGAGTGCTTCTGCCGCTGGGCATCGGAGTTTCCTCGCAGATAAGCTGCCCGTCGCAACGCGGCGCATAATCCAACGCCGTTCTCAGCAGCCGATAAAGCTCCTCTCCGTCGATATTTTCAGGCAGCTGGTCGAAAAACATTATGCCGCTCAGTTTTTTGGAGAAATTTTCATCAGCGCAAATAAATGTCTTTGTAACATGCATTTTTCATCATCCTCGTTTTCATTTTTCCCCCCAGGAAAAGATAGCATATTCCTCTTTATTTGTACTTTCTAAATTTTTCGACTTTTTTGTATAATTTTACCGTTGAGTAAGTCTTTGTTCATAATGAAATTTTTCACCGGATTTTCCCGCATTATCTGCGCAAAAATTTCGTTGTACAGAACCTGAGAACGCAGGGCTATAAAGAAAAACTACCGGCACATCTGTACCGGTAGTTTTTTTATATTATCCTTATGCCTTAACCTTGTATGAGGAAACATTCAGAACGGTTTCGCCGTCAATCTGCAGCGCGCAGGGTACATCGAACTTAACTTCAATTTCCTTGCCGGTCATGATGCTTACCATCTCGGTGTGCTGAACATGGGTGCCCTTAAAGATGTTGGGGAAGATGATGAGAGACTTGAGCTTGCTCTTTGCGTGGTAGACAACGCAGCTGAGGGTGTCACCGAGTCTGTCCTGCTCGGGAGCGACCATCATGCCGCCGCCGTAGAATCTGCCCTTCATAGAGGGTGCGAGCCATACATTCTTGAACTTGTATTCCTGACCGTCAACATTGATGGTAGCGGTCTTGGGCTTGAAGTGGAACAGCAGACCCTTAATTGCGATTCCGGTGTAGTCAATCTGCTTGCCGGGCTCTTTTTCGCGAATCTGGTCAGCAACCTCGCAGCAGTAGCCGTCGATGCCGTAGCCGATGCCGTTTATGAACTTGCGCTCCATGCCGTTAACCCAGACGGTAGGAAGATTCTTGATGTAGTCGTTCAGAAGAACGGTGCTGTCGTCGTGGTTGTCCAGGTCGTTCATGAAGTCGTTGCCGCTGCCGGAGGTCTTGAGGTAAACATTGTTTTTAATCTTGTCGGTATCAACGGCATTGATGAAGTAGTTCAGAGTGCCGTCGCCGCCGACGAAGGTAACCTCGTCTTCGGGTGCAAGACCGTCAAAGAATGCCTGATAGTCCAGACCGATAACTTCCTTGTACTCGACACCTTCCAGACATGCGGGCTTCTGACCGTTGTTTGCCTTAGGATTATACAGAATATAATTCATAGTGTGCTTCCTTTCTTAAATCATAATTAGCATAAGACCGAGGACGATAAGGAACTCCCCGATTGAGTAACAAAGCATAACAGGGAAATGGGACTTGATGCGACAGTTCTTGTTGAAGCGAACGAAGAACAAAGTGCAGTCGGAAATGAAGAACAGAAGCGCACCGACACCGGTAATGATGCCGCTGATAACGGAGCAGGAGCCGCTGAGAAGTCTGAACCACGCAAAGGTGTTCATTGCACCGTTTGTCAAAAGATAAAGGAACATGGGGTAGAACAAAGGCTTCGGCAAATGCTCCTTCAGCTTCGTGAACAGGATTACGCAGACCGTTGCGTATACCAGAGCAATCAGTATGATTGCCCATACATTGATGTTTGCGAAAACGATGCCCGATTCGCAGTAGGCGAAGATGAACAGGAAGTGGGAAATCCAGAACGCAATTCCGCCTGCGGTGAACCACTTGACTCCCTTGGGAATCAGAAGAACATCGCCCAGCCAGCTTGTGAGTATTGCGAACACAAGCAGCGCAGAGGGGTCAACGCCCTGAACGCGGGTGAATTCGAGATACATACCGAGAATGGCAAGCAGAATTACGGTCTTTGTGGGACCGCGCAGGCTATCTCTTTTAATATAGCTTCCGTACAGGTGTGCTGCGGTGAAGATTACAAACAACGCCGCATAGGTGTAGACAAGGTACAAAGTGAAACCTCCAAGTTTTTATACACATGTATATTATTTTTGTTTTTTCTCCTTCAGGGAGATAAAAATCTGTAAATGATTATATAATACTTTTCTGTCTCACTCAAGAGCGGATATTAGTTTATTTGCTAAATTGTTCATACTATCTTGTAATTATAGCGATAATCCAAACAAAACGCCAGCCTTTTAAGCAAAAAATCGGTGTAGACTCTGACATTCCAAAAATGAATGTTCAGCTTCTACACCGATTCAGCTTATTCAA
>JAZULF010000047.1:0-3889 GCA_045643645.1 Oscillospiraceae bacterium | reverse complement strand
GTAGATGTGCCGCGGCCTATCTCATCAAGGATGAGCAGGCTTCTGCCCGTTGCGTAGCGCAGAATGTTTGCCATCTCGCTCATCTCGAGCATAAAGGTCGACTGTCCTGCGGCAAGGTCATCGCTTGCGCCGATTCTCGTGAACACACGGTCCACAACGCCGATTACGGCGCTTTTCGCGGGGACAAAGGAGCCAATCTGCGCCATGAGAGTTATGAGCGCGGTCTGTCGCATATAGGTCGACTTACCTGCCATATTCGGACCCGTTACGATTGCAACGCGGTTGCTATCGCAGTTGAGGCTCGTATCGTTCGGCACGAACATAATCTCGCTGAGGGTCTGCTCGACAACGGGGTGTCTGCCCTCATTAATTATAAGCTCGCCCGATGCGTCAACCTCGGGCATGCAGTAGCCGTTTCGCACCGCGACCTCGGCAAGTGAGCAGAATACATCGAGCTTTGCAACAGCGTCGGCGCTTGCCTGCACCTCGGCGACCTTTGCGGCTATCGTGCGGCACAGGTCCATGAAGAACTCGTACTCAAGCTGCTTAATCTTGTCATTTGCGGTCAGCAGGGTGTTCTCAAGCTCCTTGAGCTCCTGCGTGAAATATCTCTCGTTTGAAACGAGGGTCTGCTTTCTTATATAGTCCTCGGGGATATTGACCTCGCCCGCGGATTTGGGTACATCGATGAAGTAGCCGAACACCTTGTTGTAGCCGACCTTGAGCTTTTTGATTCCCGTGCGCTCGCGCTCACGCGCCTCAAGCTCTGCAACTGCCTGCGCACCGTTATCGCGAATCTCGCGCAGACGGTCAACCTGCACAGAGTAGCCCTTGCGCAGTATGCCGCCCTCGCGTACGGAAAACGGAGGGTCATCGCAGATTGCCCAATCGATGCGCATAAGTATCTCGTCAAGGGTGTCAAGTGCGGCAATCTCACGCAGCGCCGCACTCTTGAACTGAGCCAAAAGCTCCGTAATCTTCGGCAAGGCTCTTGCGCAATCGGCAAGGCTTACGAGGTCTCTGCCGTTTGCGGTGCCGTAGACTATTCTGCCGATGAGTCTTTGCATATCGCCTATACCGCGCATTGCCTCGATAAGCTCGCCGCGCGTTACATTGTCGCGGAAAAGCTCGTCAACGGCGGAAAGTCTGCGCTTTATCGCAATCGGGGACAGCAGCGGTCTTTCAATCCACGCTCTCATAAGGCGGCTGCCCATAGGCGTGCGTGTCTTGTCAAGCACCCAAAGCAGCGAGCCGCGCTTTTCACCCGTGCGGAGAGATTCCGTCAGCTCGAGTGAGCGGCGTGTTGCCCAGTCCATCTCCATATATCTGTTGTCGGAGAAAATGTCGATATCGCGGATATGCGCCATATCGAGCTTCTGCGTTTCGTCAATGTACTGCAAAAGCGCACCTGCGGCGCAGACCGCGGCAGGCATATCACCGAGTCCCGCTCTGTCAAGGTCGGGCAGATTGAACTGCTCGCACACACGCGCTGCGCATGCCATGAACTCATAGTCGTTGCCGCCCATCTCAAGCATACAGCCGAGACGCTTGACGGCGAACTCGGGAATATCCGCAGTTTCAGCCGCGCCCTTGTTCATAACAAGCTCGCGCGGAGCAAAGCGGCCCAGCTCATTGAGGATATGGCTTACCGCCTCGGCATCGAATGCCGCAACGCAGAACTCGCCCGTCGAGATATCGCAGAATGCGACACCGCCGTGCCCTGCCTCGAAGTACACTGAGCCGAGATAATTGCTCTTGCCCTCCTCGAGCATTGCCGCATCGGTAACCGTGCCGGGAGTGATGATGCGGATAACATCGCGCTTTACAAGTCCCTTTGCGGTGGCAGGGTCCTCAATCTGCTCGCAGATTGCGGCCTTGTAGCCTTTTGCGATGAGTCGCGCTATGTAGGTCTGCGCGCTGTGATACGGAACTCCGCACATCGGTGTGCGCAGCTCGGGGTCCTCTACCGTTCTGTCGCGCGTAGTCAGCGCAAGGTCAAGCTCCTTTGAGGCGACCTTTGCGTCATCGTCGAACATCTCGTAGAAGTCACCGAGACGGAAGAACAGCAGGCAATCCTGATGCTGCTGCTTTATTTCGTTGTACTGTCTTTTCATCGGTGTGAGCTCAGCCATGGCACACAACCTCTTTTCTGCACTTAGTTTTTATTTCTTAATCTTGTTTTCGAGCTTTTTAGCCTCAAGCTCTGCGCGGAAGCGCTCGGGAACGAATTTCATAAACTCTTCCCAGGTATTGTTGGCATAGTTGAAGTAGAAAACGCCGCTTTTTACATTCTCGGGAAACTCAACGCGCTCGGCATCGGAAAGCTCGTGGTCGGCGGCGTAAATCCACCATGACCAGCGGGTCTTTTCAAGACCGCAGGCAACGCAATCGCTCCAGCGCAGGGTGTACTGCTCGGCATCCGCCGCGTTTGAGGAGCGGAAGATTATGCCGCCCTCGTGGAAGGAAACATTCGCAAAGCCGTAGGTGCTTTCGGACATAAATCTTGCCGCGAACAGCCAGATGACAGAGAGCAGCGCGCCGATTACGGCAACACCGAGTACGCCCTTGCTGCCGAAGATGAGTGCTGCCGCGATGGCAAGCACAGATGCCGCCGCAAGCGCCAATCCTGCGAAGAACAGAATCTTTACGCCCTTTGAGGCAAATCTTATGCTCTGGGTTACCTGATATCTTTTCAGCTTTTCGTTAGTCATAGAATCAAATCTCCTTTTTCAATTCCGTTGCACCGCTTCAGCTTGTCGTTACTTCCATAACTCGACCGGTGAGTACAGGCCAAGTCGGAAGTGTACGGTCGTGCTGCCCCAGTACCGACTAAGGTCAGTTTTTATCCGGACAAGAAGCGGCTTCCGCCGTTCCGTATAGTGCCCATGTGTTGCTTGAGTTTATCTTTACATCTATAAACTTGCCGATGAGGCTTTCATCGCCCTTGAGGTGAACAAGTCTGCCGCCGTTTGTGCGGGAGGAGAGGTTGTATTCCTCCTTGCCCGTTGTGCCGTCGACCAAAACTCTGACGGTTTTGCCCTCGTACTCGGCGTGCTTTTCTGCGGAAACCTTGTTTGCCGCAGCAAGCAGCTTGTCAAAGCGCACCTGCTTGTCCTCGCGGGTTGCGGCATCGGGCATCTTTGCCGCAGGGGTGCCTACGCGCTTGGAGTAGATGAAGGTGAACATCGCATCGTAGCGCACCTCGTCGCAAAGCTTTATTGTGTCCTCAAACTCCTCGTCGGTCTCGCCGGGGAAGCCGACGATTATATCGGTTGTGATGACGAGGTCGGGCATATAGCTTCTTGCAAGGCGCACCTTTTCAAGATACTTTTCTGCGGTGTAGCGGCGGTTCATTGCCTCAAGCACGCGGTCATTGCCCGACTGCACGGGCAGGTGCAGCTGATGAGCGCACTTTTCGCACTCCGCCATTGTTTTGAACAGCTTTTCGGTTGCATCCTTGGGGTGGCTTGTCATAAATCTTATGAGGAACTCGCCGGGGATTTCGTTAATCATTCTTATGAGGTCGGCAAAGTCTGTGTCGGTGTCGAGGTCCTTGCCGTAGGAGTTTACATTCTGACCGAGAAGGGTGATATCCTGGTAGCCCTCGGCAACAAGCTGTCTTGCCTCGGCAACGATATCCTCGGGGCGTCTGCTGCGCTCTCTGCCGCGCACATAGGGCACAACGCAGTAGGTGCAGAAGTTGTTGCAGCCGTACATGATTGAAAGCCATGCCTTGACCTTGCCGTCGCGGCGCAGGGGCATACCCTCGGCAACATAGCCGTCGCAATGCTCGGTTGCGAAAACACGCTTTTTGCCCGTCATAACCTTTTTGACAAGCTCGGGGAAGTGCCACAAATCGTGCGGTCCGAAAACGAGGTCGACAACGGGG
>JAZULF010000046.1:0-4110 GCA_045643645.1 Oscillospiraceae bacterium | reverse complement strand
CCCTCACACCGCCTCACCGCAGCACTTGGGGAAGAGCGTTGCGGCTATATCCGCGCCATACATCGTGAAAATGCTCGGCAATACACAAAGTATTCCCTGCGCTTTTCACTTCGTCTGACACGAATCTATCACGCAAGTACAAGCCCTCACACCGCCTCACCGCAGCACTTGGGGAAGAGCGTTGCGGCTATATCCGCGCCATACATCTAAAAAAATAAATAGGCTTATTCAATCACCGGAACGGAAAATTCGTTCGGGTGATTTTTTTGTTGTACGCAAATGTACAAGTTTGGTCTGTATGTAGCCTATGGGTGAGAGGTGATATTGGAAATGAAGAAAAAAGCAAGGTCCGATTCTCCGGATGCACTTCTTAAAAAGCTTGCGGTGTCATCTCCGAATGATGCTGTCAAGCTCCTGTTTCTTGAACAGGAGGATTTGTCACTGCTTGACGGACTTGACCTGTCACTGCTGACCGAAATGAAGCGAAGCGCAAACGGCACGGTTGAAATCAAGCTTTTGGACAAGCTTGAGGTTATACGCGAGTTAAATGAGCTAAGACGCTCCGAAAGCACTGAGGAAACTGCTGCGGCAAGCTTCTACACGGCACTTGACAATGCTGCGGGCAAGCTCGGAGGCAAGGCTGATGAGGTTTGAAAGCTTTTCGACCACTCAGCTCAAGGCGCTTTCCTGGTGGAGCGACAGCTCACCGTATCGCGAGTGTGATGCGGTAATCTGCGACGGTGCGGTGCGAAGCGGCAAGACAATGTGTATGGGCATATCGTTTGTCTGCTGGGCAATGCGCCGCTTTGACGGTGAGCGCTTCGGCATATGCGGCAAGGCAAAAACAAGCATACGCCGTAATATGATTGAGCCGCTGCTGCCCGTTTTGCGAGATATCGGCTTTTCGATTGCCGACAAGGTGTCGAAAGGCTTTATCGAGATTGGCTACAAGGGACGCAAAAACAGCTTTTATCTTTTCGGCGGAAAGGACGAAGGCTCGCAGTCACTTATTCAGGGCGTAACGCTTGCGGGCATTTTAATGGACGAGGTAGTGCTTATGCCTCGCTCATTCGTTGAGCAGGCGTGTGCGCGATGCTCGGTTACGGGCAGCAAAATATGGTTTAACTGCAACCCCGAAAGTCCGCATCATTGGTTTTACCTTGAGTGGATTAAGAAAGCCGCTGAACGCAACGCGCTGTACATTCACTTTTCGCTTGAGGACAATCCCGCGCTCTCGCGCAGCATCATTGCGCGCTATAAGCGTATGTACAGCGGTGATTTCTACCGCAGATTTATCCTCGGAGAGTGGGTGCTGCCAACGGGCAGAGTGTACGACTTTTTCGATGAGTCAATGCTGTCACCGCCGCCCGAGTGCTGCAGCGAGTATATCGTGTCCTGCGACTACGGCACCAAAAATCCGAGCTCCTTCGGACTATGGGGCAGAAGCGGTGAGGTATGGTATAGGCTGCGCGAGTATTACTACGACTCGCGCAAGGCAGGCGTGCAGAAAACCGATGCCGAGTATGTGGCGGAGCTTACAAATCTATGCGGTGGCATAAGACCCTCGCGTGTGATTGTAGACCCCTCCGCCGCAAGCTTCATTGAGGCACTAAGCAGAAGCGGCTTTGCGGTTGAAAAGGCTGACAACGATGTTGTTTCGGGCATAAGACTCACCGCAAGCCTGCTCAAAAGCGGAAAAATCAGAATCTGCCGCGGCTGCGATGATGCCCTGCGCGAATTTTATGAGTACCGCTGGGACGATAAAGCCGCCTCACGCGATACACCGCTCAAGCAGTTTGACCACGCAATGGACGATATCCGTTACTTTGCGGTCGGCATATCCAAAGCCCGCGAGCATATCGGCGCTCTGTGGGTAGAAAGATAGGAGGAATCATGACACAAGCATGAAACTTTTTTCAGGAAAACAAAAAAGTGCGGCTGCATCTGTGCAGCTGCGACGGACGGAGAGTCATCCGTTCGGACTGCTCGACAGCTATGTGCCGCTGGGCAATGCGGAGATAAGGCTGTATCGCTCAATTCGCGAGGCGGTGCCCGTTGTTGATGCGGCAATTATGAAGATTATCCGGCTGACAGGCGGCTTTGAGGCGCGCTGTGCGGATAAAAAGGCAGAGCGCGAGCTCAACGAGTTTATCCGCAATGTAAATGTCGGGCGCGGTCAGCGCGGTCTTGAGGCATTTATGTCGCAGTACCTCGACTCAATGATAACCTGCGGCAGAGCGGTAGGCGAGATTGTAACAAACGGCAACCGCGATATTGCGGCTGTTCTGTGCGGTAATGTTGCCGATGTGCAGATTCGCGAGGGCGAAACTCCTCTTGATTTTGAGCTGTGCTGCGCACAACCCGGCGGAGAGATTACACCTCTGCCGTATCAGAATCTGCTGCTTTTTACTCCCTATAATCCCGAGGCTGACTCACCCTACGGCGTGTCGATGCTGCGCAGTATGCCCTTCCTGTGCGGCATCCTGCTGAAAATTTATCAGTCGCTGGGAGTTAACTGGGAGCGAGCGGGCAATGTGCGCTTTGCGGTGGTCTACAAGCCGCAGGGCGATATCATTGACCGCGCGGTTGCGCAGGATAGAGCCGAGCAGATTGCGCGCGAGTGGTCTGCCGCAATGCAGAGCGGCAAAAACGGCGCAGTGCGCGATTTTGTCGCGGTCGGTGATGTTGAGGTCAAGGTCATCGGCGCGGATAATCAGATTCTCGACAGTGAGGTGCCCGTGCGACAGATTATCGAGCAGCTCATTGCAAGAACGGGTATACCTCCGTTCCTGCTCGGCCTTAACTGGTCAACAACCGAGAGAATGTCCGCACAGCAGGCAGACCTTATGACAAGTGAGCTGACCGCAATTAGACGCTCACTTGAGCCTGTTCTGGAGAGAATCTGCACCATGTGGCTCAATATGCACGGCTATGCCTGCGACTATGAGCTTGAATGGGAGCCTATTAATCTGCAGGACCAGGTCGAGGAGGCACGCGCTAAGCTGTTTTCTGCTCAGGCAGAGAAAATCTATTGGGAAGAGGGAAAAAACAATGAAAATCATTAAGGGCGGCTCATCCGAGGGCAGAGTAAGCATCAAGGACGAGCTTGAGGCGGTAAACGCCTTTGCCAAAACAGAGCTTAATGAGGAGGATGTCTACATATTCTCCGTGCTGCTCTGCGATAACGAGATTGACAGAGATTTTGAACGCTTTTCCGAAGCAACGCTCCGCGAGCTCGGCGAGCTTTTCGTCGGCGCAACGGGTATCTGCGACCACGACTGGCGCAGTGACAACCAGGTTGCGCGCATTTACCGCACGGAGCTTGTAACGGATAAAAGCCGCAAAAACTCCCAGGGCGCGGACTATGTGTACCTCAAGGGCTACGCATATATGCTGCGCACAGACTCAAACTCCGAGCTGATTGCCGAAATTGACGGCGGCATCAAGCGCGAAACAAGCGTAGGCTGCTCGGTTGCACGCAGCGTATGCTCTGTCTGCGGCGAGGAAATGAACAGCTGCAGCCATGTAAAAGGCAGAACCTACGGCGACAGACTGTGCTACGCAATTTTAGAGGGTGCTGTCGATGCTTACGAATGGAGCTTCGTTGCAGTACCTGCTCAGCGTAACGCAGGTGTCATCAAGAATTTTGTCGAAAGCGAGGAGGGCAAAAGATTTTTGCCCGAATATGAGCAGCTTTGCAAGGAAGCAACTCTCGGCAGAAGGTATCTTGACGGGCTGAGAGGCGAGGTTTTAAGACTCTGCCTTGTTTGCGATAAGAGCCTGCACGCAGCGCTTAGCAAAAGCGTTACCGTGCTTGATGAGGCGGCGCTTCTTGAAATGAAATCCGCCTTTGAGGAAAGAGCGGATAAGCTTTATCCGCCCATAACCCAGCTCCCCGGAAGGGGAGATGTCACCAGGTTTGACGGTGACGAATACATCATCTGATTTCAGGAGGAAGAAAAATGAAAGTTAGCTTTGAAGGTGTCGGAGAGCAGGTCCTCTCCTTTGCAAAGGCAAACGGCACCGAGAAAAATATGCTTGTAAAGGTAAGCGCAAACAATACCAAGTCGGATCGTAGCCATGTCGTTCTGTGAGCCAAGGAGTTGCATC
>JAZULF010000045.1:0-6024 GCA_045643645.1 Oscillospiraceae bacterium | reverse complement strand
TCTTCCATAATCATACCGTTCTCATCGGTGGGGATAGCAACGAAGTTGGGCTCGCAAGCCTTGAATGCGTTCAGTGCGCCGAGGTAGGACGGGCTCTCAATGATGATGGTGTCGCCGGGGTTGACGAATACGCGTGCGGATGAGTCAAGACCCTGCTGGGAACCGGAGGTTACCAGAATGTTGTCAGCGCTGGTCTTGATGTTGAGCTTTGCTGCCATGCGGTCAGCAATCTGCTGACGGAAGTGCTCAAAACCATTGGTGCTGGAGTACTGGAGTGCTACTTCGCCCTGCTCATCGAGAACTGCAGCGGTAGCTGCCTTAATCTTTTCGACAGGGAACAGTTCGGGTGCGGGCATACCGCCTGCAAAGGAAAGAATTTCGGGCTTGTTGGCAAGTGCCAGCAGCTCACGAATTGCGGAACCCTTAAGAAGGTCCATTCTGCTTGCAAATCTTATCATTTTATTTTTCCTCCTGTTTTTAACAGACACTTAGGCCAATAGCAGTGTCAGTTTAACATACTCTGTTATTTAATCACATTTTGCCGCTTTTGTAAACAGTGTTTATGCTAAATAAGTGCTAATTTGACATCGAATGCTGATTATGTCCATGAAATTATGCAAAACTTTGTCATTTCTTAGGCAATCTTTTTCAAAAGGCAACATTTGGTTTTGTACTTTAATAATAATTAAATATGTGGTAAAATAAATTATTATTGCCACAAAGGAGAAAAAGCGTGAAATTATATCTTCACGGACATGATTATAAATACGCCGCCGAGCAGATGCTGCTGTCCCTCTACCCTGCCGAGCGACCCGAGTACCCCGAGGGCAAGCCTGAGGGTGAGCGCGCGGAGATAAGCTTAAGCCGCGGTGAAAAGTTCACAACCTCCGTATGCAAGCTGTGCATTGCCGGCGAGGTTTTCTACGGAAAAGCCGCCTTCAGCTCAGCTCTTGCAGCCGATGAGATAAGCACCGACAAGCTCTGTCAGCGCGTTATCAAAAACGCATTCTACCGTGCAGCGCTCAACGCAGGTCACAAGCGCCCTGCATGGGGTGCGCTTACGGGTGTGCGTCCCGGCAAGCTCTTCTGCTCGATTATGACTGACACGGATGCCGACACCGCTGTGCGACGCTTTATGTCCGAATACGATGTAACAAAGGAGCGCGCGGAGCTTTGCCGCGACACCTCGCTTGTAACGAAGTCGGTTGCGGAAAGTCTTGGCGAGCGCGATGTGTGCCTTTATGTAGGCATTCCCTTCTGCCCTACCCGCTGCTCATATTGCAGCTTCGTAAGTCAATCTGTCGAAAAGAGCATGAAGCTCATTCCGCCCTTTGTTGATGCTTTGATGCAGGAGATTGATGCCGCTGCAAAGGCGGTAAATGAACTCGGTCTGCGCATCATATCAATATATATGGGGGGCGGAACGCCCACAACGCTCAACGCGCAGCAGCTTGAAAGACTGTGCTGCAAGCTCGAGGACTGCTTTGACCTATCTAATCTGCGCGAGTACACCGTTGAGGCAGGCAGACCCGACACCATCACCGAGGAAAAGCTCAGAGTGCTTAGGGCACACGGCGTTGACAGAGTCAGCGTAAATCCGCAGACTATGGTTGACTCCGTGCTCGATGCAATAGGCCGCAGGCACTCCTCGCAGGACATTGTCGATGCGCTTGAGAAGGTGCGCAGGGTAGGCGGCATGGCGGTCAATATGGACCTAATTGCAGGACTTACCTCCGACACCGTTGACGGCTTTGCCGAAACGCTCAGGAAGGTTATTGCACTCAAGCCCGAGAACATCACCGTACACACGCTTTCGCTGAAGAAGGGCTCGCGCATAACACTCGAGGGCAGTCAGCTGCCCACCGATATTGAGGTCGGTCGCATGCTCGACCTTGCAGGCGAGGCGCTGCGCGGTGCCGAATACTCCCCCTACTACCTCTACCGTCAGAAATTTATGTCGGGCGGCTTTGAAAATGTCGGCTGGACAAAGGACGGACATGTGAACATCTACAATGTCTGCATTATGGAGGAGCTTTGCTCCATCATCGCACTCGGTGGCGGCGGCTCAACAAAGCTCGTTGCCGCAGGCACGGGCAAAAACATTCGCTTTTTCGCACCGAAGTATCCCGCAGAATATATTTCGGGCATTGACAAAACCTGCTCGGATAAGCAGGGCATCATAGATTTCTATTGCAAGGAGAAATGAAAATGGCATATCAGCTGAGTGATATTAATTTCAAGACCGTTGCAGACCCTAAGGGCTTCATCGAGGAATGCGATGAGGTCTACCGTCAGCGAGTCAGAGTTGCTGCTGACAAGATTATCGAAAACAGAAAGAACAGCCCTATCGTGCTGCTGTCAGGTCCCTCCGGCTCGGGTAAAACCACCACCGCACGCAAGATAAGCGAGGAGCTTGAGCGCCGCGGCATCCGCTCGCACTATGTCGGAATGGACGACTACTTCAAGACCGTTGACCCGAAGACCGCACCTCGCACTCCCGAGGGCGACATTGACCTTGAGTCACCTCTGTGCCTTGATATGGAGCTTCTCAACGAGCACTTCACAATGCTCGCAGAGGGCAAGCGCATCTTTGTTCCCAAGTACGAATTCTCCCGTCAGATGAGAATTCTTGAGCCGTCAAAGTCCATCAAGCTCGGCAAGGACGAAATAGTTGTATTCGAGGGCATTCACGCGCTCAACGATATGATTACCGACTATCACCCCGATGCCTTCAAGCTCTACATTTCCGCACGCAGCAATGTTGAGTTCAACAATGCGGTCGTATTCAAGGGCACATGGTTCAGACTCGTTCGCAGAACCGTGCGCGACTTCAATTTCCGCGGTGCAGACCCCGCCGAAACCATTGCAATGTGGGCAAATGTACGCCGCGGTGAGATTGCGAACATCTCCCCGTTCAAGAACAAGGCAAACTATCAGTTTGACTCCTCCTTCCCCTACGAGATTGCTGTTATGAATGAAACCGCAACAAAGCTGTTCTCCTCCATTCCCGAGGGCATTGGCCGCTACGAGGAGCTTCGCAAGGTGCTTCCCGCACTGCAGCTTTTCGGTGATATTGACCAGAGTCTTGTCGCACCCGACGCACTCATCCGCGAGTTCATCGGCGGCGGTGAATACGATTGAGCAAACAGCTTCTTTGAAAGAACATAAAACAAAACCCGCTGAAATTTCAGCGGGTTTTGTTTTATCCTGCTATTCTCAGCCCGATTACGCCCATAAGCACCATGCCAATGAAAACAAGCTTCTTTACGCTCTTGCTTTCCTTGAAAACAATGATGCCGAAGGCAACATTGAATATCGTGCCGAGTCCCGTCCAAACCGCGTACGCAACGCCTAAGGGCAGGGTTTTTGTCGCGATTGACAGCAGGCCTATGCTGCAGGCGGTGCTGACCACAGTAAGCACCGTATATTTGATGTTTTTAAGTCCGTTTGACAGCTTCATGCAGACAGTAAACGCAAGCTCAAAAAAGGACGCGCAGATTAGTATAAGCCAGCTCATTTCGCATCATCCTCCCCTTCACTGAGCTTGAGTCCGATGATGCCCGAAACGAGCAGCACAAGCGAAACCGCCTTGAGCACGCTCACGCCCTCGTGCAGTGCAAATATTCCGACAAGCGTTGTGCCTACAACGCCGATGCCCGTGAATACCGAGTAGGTCATACCGATGCCGAATTCATCAACTGCCTTTGCGAGAATGAAAAAGCCGGCAGCAAGCACCGCGATTGTGATAAGCGAGGGCAGCAGCACCGTGAAGCCGTTTGAAAGCTTCATAAAGTATGACCACACAAGCTCCGACAATCCCGATATTATAAGACATATCCATGCAATGTTTCTCTTGCTCATAAATTTCTCCGAAAAATGCTCGGGTCATTAACCCGAGCATTATATTTTTTCTTTACAGACTGTCGATGTAGCTGCAGGCTGCAAGTGCTGCGGTTGAGCCGTCTGCCGCCGCGGTGGTCAGCTGACGCACGGACTTTCTGCGGCAATCGCCTGCCACGAAAACGCCTGCTGTCTTTGTCTTGCAATCCTCGCCCGAGGCTGCATAGCCGCCGTCATCAAGCTCAATGTACTGCGAGAAAATGTTGTTGTCGGGTGCGTGTCCGATTGCGACAAACAGGCCGTCAACAGCTATATCGCGGCTTGCGCCGCTATTGTCGGTAACAGTTATACCCGTAAGCTCGTTTTCACCGTGAAGGGCTGTGATGCTGCTACTCAGCACAAACTCAACATTCTGCTTTGCCTTGAGTGCCTCAACAAGCTTTGCTTCACCGCGGAAGGAATCTCTGCGGTGAATGAGGTATACCTTGCTGCAGCTTTCGGCAAGCAGCATTGCATCCTGAAGTGCGGAGTTGCCGCCGCCGTTTACGGCAACGGGATGGCCCTTGTAGAATGCGCCGTCGCAAACCGCGCAGAAGCAAACGCCTGCGCCGACAAGCTCATTCTCGCGCTCAACGCCGAGGCAGCGGGGCTTTGCGCCCGTTGCGATAATGACTGCCTTGCCCTCGAATTCGCCGCCGAACTCGGTTCTGACGCGCTTGATATCGCCGTCAAGCTCAAGTGACACGACCTCGTCAAGTTCCATCTCAGCACCCTGATTCATTGCCTGCTCCATAAGTCTGTCGGCAAGCTCAGTGCCCGAGATTGACTGGATTGTCGGGAAGTTTTCAACCTTGGGTGACCATGTTATCTGACCGCCGAAGGCATTCTTTTCTATGATAAGTGCGGTTTTGCCCGCTCTGAGTGCGTAAACCGCGGCAGTAAGTCCCGCAGGACCGCCGCCTATGATAATTACATCGTACATAATTTACTCCTTCAGGTCTTGCCGTTATTCATTAAAAAACAGCCCCTGGGCGATGCCCATAGGGCTGTTTTTTATCAGCAAGCTTAAATCTGTGCGAGATACTGCTTGATTGCGCCTGCACCTGCGTACTTCTCGAAGCTCTCACCGTCGGTGATTACGAGAGTAGGTGCCTGCTTTACGCCGAAGGACAGTGCGAGCTCTGCGTTCTCATCAGCCATCAGCTTTTCGTATGCAACGCCTGCCTTGTCGAGGTAGCTGCATGCGATGCGGCAGTTGGGGCAGGTCGGAGTTGCGAAGAGGATGGTGCGCTTCTCGCCCTTGACCTCTGCTGCGGGTGCTGCCTGTGCGGGTGCCTCATCGTGGTAGATGGGACCGCTGTGGGTCAGAACTGAGGTCTCAACATTGTATTCCTTGCGGTCGTTGTATTCCTTGGTCTTGCCCTCGTTCCAGTTCTGTACGGGACGGTAGTAGCCGGTGATGCGGCTGTAAACCTCTGCGGACTCGCCGCACTCGGGGCAGGTGAACTGCTCGCCGGTGAGGTAAGCGTGGTTCTTGCAGACGGAGTAGGTCGGGCTGATGGTGTAGTAAGGAAGCTTGTAGTTTTCTGCAATCTTGCGAACTAGCTTTGCTGCAGCCTCCCAATCGGGCAGCTTCTCGCCGAGGAAGGCGTGGAATACGGTGCCGGAGGTGTAGAGTGTCTGGAGCTCGTCCTGGATGTCGAGTGCAGTGAAGATATCGTCAGTGTAGCCGACGGGCAGGTGGCTGGAGTTGGTGTAGTAAGGAGTATCGCCGTTCTCGGATGCGGTGATAATCTCGGGGAACTGAGCAACATCGTGCTTTGCAAGACGGTAAGAGGTGCTCTCTGCGGGGGTTGCCTCGAGGTTGTAAAGGTCGCCGTACTTCTCCTGGTAGTCGGAGAGGCGCTCACGCATATGGTTGAGAACTTCCTTGGTGAACTCCTGGCACTTCTCGGTGGTCATATCTGCGCGGACCCAATTTGCGTTGAGACCTGCCTCGTTCATGCCGACGAGACCGATGGTGGAGAAGTGGTTCTCGAAGGTGCCGAGGTAATGCTTCGTGTAGGGATACAGTCCCTCGTTCATGAGCTTGGTGATGACCTCGCGCTTGATCTTCAGCGACCTTGCGGCGATATCCATCATCTTGTCAAGGCGGCGGAAGAATTCATTTTCGTCCTTCGAGAG
>JAZULF010000044.1:0-4570 GCA_045643645.1 Oscillospiraceae bacterium | reverse complement strand
TTGCAAAGTATATGTATTCTGCAGATATTCCCGACCCCGAGCTTATTATCCGTCCGGGCGGAGAATACAGGCTTTCAAACTTCCTGCTCTGGCAGTGCGCATATTCCGAGTTTTATTATACCGATACACTGTGGCCGGACTTCTCACCCGATGAGCTTGACAAGGCAATCGAGGTATTTCGCAGCCGCGACCGCCGTTTCGGAGGAGTAAAGACATGACAAAGGCAATATCAATTCTCGGCAGCACCGGCTCAATAGGCCGCCAGAGCATTGCGGCGGCTGAGCACCTCGGCATGCCCGTTGTCGCGCTTACCGCAAACAGAAAAACCGATATGCTCGAGGAGCAGGCAAGACGCTTGAAGCCTAAGTTCGTTGCGGTTTACGATGAAGAGGCTGCAAGCAAGCTGCGCATATCCCTTGCCGATACCGATATCAGAGTCGGCAGCGGTATGGAGGGACTTATAGAGGCAGCAACTCTCGAGGAGGCAGATTGCATAGTAACTGCCGTTTCGGGCTCTGTCGGACTTAAGCCGACACTTGCTGCAATCGACGCTAAAAAGCGCATCGCCCTTGCAAACAAGGAAACCTTGGTTTGCGCAGGCGAGATAGTAATGCCCCGTGCAGCCGAAAAGGGCGCGGAGATTGTACCCGTTGACTCCGAGCATTCGGCAATTTTCCAGTGCCTTATGGGCAGAAAAAAGGGCGAGCTGAAGAAAATCCTGCTCACCGGCTCGGGCGGCCCGTTCCGCGGCAAGAGCAGGGAAGAGCTGCGCGATGTAACACCCGAGCAGGCGGTAAAGCACCCCAATTGGAGCATGGGCGCAAAGATTTCCGTCGACTCGGCAACAATGATGAACAAGGGTCTTGAGTTTATCGAGGCAATGCATCTGTTCGGTGTAACCCCCGATGATATCCAGGTGGTCGTACATCCGCAGAGCATCATTCACTCAATGGTTGAGCTTGTTGACGGTACGGTAATTGCACAGCTCGGCGTACCCGATATGGGCCTGCCCATTCAGCTTGCAATGACCTATCCCGAGCGCGTTGACTCACCGTTTAAGCGCCTTGACTTTGCCGATATGCGCGATATGACCTTCGAGGCACCCGACTTTGAAAAGACACCCTGCCTGAAGCTTGCTATGGACTGCGCAAGACAGGGCGGCACCGCACCCTGCATAATGAGTGCGGCAAACGAGGTAGCAGTTTCGATGTTCTTAAATCACAAGCTCGGTTACAATCAGATTTATGACTGTGCTTTAAGCGCGGTTGAGAGCATAGAAATAGTAAAAGACCCGAATCTTGAAACCATTCTGGAGGCTGACAAGGCAGCCAGAGAATTTGTCAGGGAGCACTTTTCCTAATGTTTATTATTATCGCAATAATCGTGTTCGGCATACTCATTGCCATACACGAGTTCGGCCACTTCGTTGCTGCAAAGGCCTGCAAGGTCAGAGTTGAGGAATTTGCAATCGGAATGGGACCTGCAATATGGAAAAAGCAGAAGGGCGAAACCCTCTATGCGCTGAGAATACTGCCGATTGGCGGCTATTGCGCAATGACGGGCGAGGACGAGGAGTCCGATGACCCGAATGCCTTTACGAATCAGAGCTTCTGGAAAAGACTGATTATCCTCTGCGCAGGCTCGTTTATGAACTTCCTGCTGGGCCTTGTGATGATTGTGCTTATGTACTCCGGTGCAAAGGCATTTATCGCACCCACAATCGACCATTTTATGCAGGGCTGCCCTTATGAAAGCGCCGAAGCAATGCTGCCGGGTGATACCTTCTACAGCATCGACGGTCAGCGTGTTTACCTTGTAACCGATGTGTCGACCTTCCTTGCACGCGGCAGCGGCACCTACGATATCGTTATGCTGCGTGACGGCGAAAAGGTTGAGCTTAATAACTTCGAGCTTACGCCGAAAGTATACGAGGAGTATGCCGACCAGGGCGAAAAGTTTGGATTTATCTTCGGCTATGTCGAGGCAAATCTCGGCACAAAGCTTCAGTATACCTGGAACACGGCAATGGAGTTTTCGCGCTGGGTATGGCTCGGCCTTAAAGAGCTTGTTTCAGGCTCTGTTGGGCTTAAGGATATGTCGGGACCTGTCGGCATAGTGGATATGATGAATGAGGTCGGTCAGCAGGCGGAAACCACAAGAGCTGCTGCGGACAATATGCTTTATATCTCGGCCTTTATTGCGATAAATCTTGCGATTATGAATATGCTGCCCATTCCCGCACTTGACGGCGGCAGGGTATTCCTGATGCTTGTAACTGTCATAATCGAGAAAATCACCCGCCGCAAGCTCGACCCGAAGTATGAGGGCTACATTCACCTCACGGGAATGATTCTTCTGCTCGGACTTATGGCGCTTGTTATGTACAACGATATTTCAAAGCTGATTGTGGGATAAAAGATGGAAAAGAGAAACAGCACAAAGAAAATAACAGTCGGCGGCATTGCCGTCGGCGGAGATGCAGAGGTCAGCGTGCAGTCAATGTGCAACACAAAGACTCACGATGTCGAGGCAACCGTAAATCAGATAAAGCAGTTCAAGGCCGCAGGCTGCGATATTGTCCGTATCGCAATTCCCGATATGAAAGCTGCCGAGGCGGTATCCGCAATCAAGGAGAAAGTTGATATTCCTCTCGTTGCGGATATACACTTTGACCACCGCCTTGCACTTGAGGCGGCTGCACGCGGCATTGATAAGATAAGAATCAACCCCGGTAACATCGGCGGCAATGAGAATGTCCGCGCGGTTGCCGAGGCATGCAAAAAGCGCAATATCCCCATTCGCATAGGCGTGAATGCGGGAAGCCTTGAAAAGCGCCTGCTTGAGAAGTACGGCCACCCCACACCCGAGGCAATGGTGGAAAGCGCAAGAGGCCATATCGAGCTTCTCAACAGATATGATTTTGACAATATATGCCTTTCAATGAAGGCATCGAGAGTGCCGCTTACGGTAGCGGCATACCGCCTTGCAGCAGAGGAGTTCAACTACCCCCTGCACCTCGGCGTAACCGAAACCGGTACTGCGTGGAACGGAACAATCCAGTCGGCTGTCGGTATCGGCACACTGCTTTGCGAGGGCATAGGCAATACAATCCGCGTATCGCTGACCGCTGACCCCGTCGAAGAGGTCAAAACGGGCATCGCGATACTCAAGGCAGCAGGCTTGCGACAGGGCATAAGACTTGTATCCTGCCCGACCTGCGGCAGAACACAGATTGACCTTATAGGTCTTGCCCACGAGGTTGAAAAGCGCATTCAGGGCATTGAACGCAACATCACAGTTGCGGTCATGGGCTGCGTTGTAAACGGACCGGGTGAGGCGAGAGAGGCCGATTACGGCATTGCAGGCGGCAAGGACTGCGGTCTGCTGATTAAGCACGGCGAGGTTCTGGGAACTTATCCCTATGACAGCCTCTGCGATGCACTTATTGATTTGATTGAAAACGATACTGAGGTTTAACAGTGAGCGAACATACATCTTTTCTTGAAATATTTCCGGGCACAGCGGGCCTTAAGACAAGCTGTGGCGGACTTGAAAAAGCATATGTAACCGATGTTGCGGTAAGCACTGCAGAGCAGACGATGAGCGTTGCGGCGTTTTTCGTGCGCATTCCCGCACCTGCGGAGATAGAAGCTCTGTGCAACAGACTTCGCAGTGACTACGGCCTCAGAAATGTTGAGATAAAGGCCGATTACCCCAAGCCTAAGGCGGCTTACACTCCACCCAAGCAGGATGGGTCATCTGCCCCTGCAAAGCCCACGGGCGATGTCCTTATGGGCAGAAGCATAAAAAAGGCACCCGTTCCGATGTCGAGCCTTACTCTCGACTCGGGTAATGTAGTTATCGAGGGCGATGTCTTTGATGTTACAAGCCGTAAGCTGCAAAAGCGTGACGGTGCTGTGCTGTGCTTTGATATGACCGACCTCACGGGCTCAATCCGCGTGTCGCGCTATCTGCGCTCCGAGGACGACCAGTCGGTAATCAACAAAATCTCAAACGGCGACCATGTCATTGTTTCGGGCGTTGTAAATTACAGCCGCTACGATGAGGATATGGTAATTGAACCGCGCCATATTATGAAGGGCAAAAAGCGCGTCCGCACCGACGATGCGGAGGAAAAGCGCGTTGAGCTTCATATGCATACAAGGTTTTCCACACTCGATGCTCTCACCGAGCCTAAGGAAATCGTAAAGCGCGCGGCATATTGGGGTCACCCCGCAATTGCGGTAACCGACCACGGCGTTCTGCAGGCGTTCCCCGATATGTGGCAGGCAGGCAAAAAGCACGGAGTCAAGATTATCTACGGCCTCGAGTGCTACTTTGTAAATGACCTTGACGGCAGCCTTGCCGTTCACGGCAGCTGCGACCTGCCGATAAACACCGAAATGGTCGCATTTGATATTGAAACCACGGGCCTCAACGCTGGCTCCGACCGTATGACCGAAATCGGCGCTGTAATTTTTGCAGGCGGCGAGGTCAAGGAAAGCTTCAACACCTTTGTCGACCCGGGAATGCACATTCCTGCGGAGATTACGCAGCTTACAGGCATCAC
>JAZULF010000043.1:0-8283 GCA_045643645.1 Oscillospiraceae bacterium | reverse complement strand
CAGCCGCATACATTGCATTTGTAAACGCTCATTGTAATTTCCACCTTAAAGAATGATTATTTATCACAAAAGCTCTTTTGCAAGAGCCTCGAGAGCAGCTTCGGATTCCGCATTAAGTGCGGACTTGATTGTGACGGTGTTTTCCGCCCAGACGATATTCTTGCTGGACTCCATCATATTCTTTATGACCTTTGCTGCTGTGGGTGCCCACGAGCCGTTTTCGATTATGCCGATGGTTCTGTTCTTATAACCGCGCTCGGTGAGGTGGTTTACAAACTCCCTCATGAAGGGGAATATCTCGGAGTTGTAGGTGGTGGTTGCGAGCACGATTTTGCCGTAGCGGAAGGCGTCCTCAACGGCCTCTGCCATATCCTCGCGTGCAAGGTCGGTAATGGCAACCTTGGGGCAGCCTGCTTTCTCGAGCTTTTCGGCAAGAAGCATAGCGGCCTTCTTGGTGTTGCCGTATACGGAGGTGTAGGCAATGAAAACGCCTTCGCTTTCAACGCCGTAGGACGACCATATATCGTACAGATTGATGTAGTAGCCGAGGTTTTCGGTCAGCACCGGACCGTGAAGCGGGCAGATGGTCTGAATGTCGAGTGCTGCAGCCTTCTTGAGCAGATTCTGCACCTGCATACTGTTCTTGCCGACAATGCCGACATAGTAGCGTCTTGCTTCGCAAGCCCAGTCGTCGTCGGCGTCGAGTGCGCCGAATTTGCCGAAGCCGTCAGCGGAGAACAGAACCTTGTCGGTGCTGTCGTAGGTGACGATGACCTCGGGCCAGTGAACCATGGGTGCGGTTACGAAGGTGAGAGTGTGGGTGCCGATGCACAGAGTGTTGCCGTCACCGACAACTATGCGGTGACCGGTGAAATCTGTGCCGAAAAAGTTCTTCATCATGGTAAATGCCATGGAGGTTGATACAACAACTGCCTCGGGATACTTTGCCGTAAAGCTCATAATACCTGCGGAGTGGTCGGGCTCCATGTGCTGAACGATGAGGTAGTCGGGTTTCCTGTCGCCGAGTGCTTCAGCAAGCTTTTCAAGCCATTCATCGGTGAAGCGTGCATCAACCGTGTCCATAACCGCAATCTTGCTATCGAGGATTGCGTAGGAGTTGTACGCCATTCCGTTGGGAACAATGTACTGACCTTCAAAAAGGTCAATGTCGTGGTCGTTTACACCTATGTAGCGGATGTCCTTTGTGATGTTCATTGTTTCTCCTTTCCGCGGCATCAGATGCCAATCATTTCGATAAACTGCTCCTTGGAAATTACGCCGATTGCTGAGCCTATGATTTTGCCATCCTTGAAATAGAGTATGGTGGGGATGCTTGAAACCTGATAGCTTTCCGCAAGCGCGGGCTCATCGTCAATGTTGACCTTGCCGACCTTGACTACGCCCCTGTATTCGTACGCAATCTCTGCGACAACGGGCGCAATCATACGGCAGGGACCGCACCAGGGCGCCCAAAAGTCAACCAGAATGGGTTTGTCCGAATTTATTACCTCAGCCTCAAAGTTTTCGGCTGTCAAAACTATCTCTGCCATTGTGTATCTCCTTATTTAAGCTGTGCTTCCCATTCTGCCTGCTTAAAGCCGACAAGCACGAAGTCATCGGCAACGAGCAGGGGGCGCTTTACGAGCATTCCGTTTGATGCAAGCAGCTCAAGCTGCTCGTCCTCGCTCATTGAGGGGAGCCTGTCCTTTAGCTGCAGCTCCTTGTAAACAAGACCGCTTGTGTTGAAAAATTTCTTGAGCGGCAGGCCGCTTTTTTTATACCATGCCCTGAGCTCATCGGTTGAGGGATTGTTTTCCTTGATGTGTCTGAACTCGTGAGCGATGCCGTTTTCGTCAAGCCATACCTGAGCACGAACGCAGGTGCTGCACTTGGGGTATCCGATAAAGGTCATATCTGAAATCTCCCGTACAATTGTGTGTATTTGGATGTAAGTATTTTATTATAGATGCCTTTGAGTTACAAGTGGGTTGACAACAGTAGAAAAAATTATTTTACAGCAATCGGAAGCTCAACAATAAAGCGGTTGTAGCCCTCGCGGCTTTCGGCGCGTATGCTGCCCTTGTGCGAGGAAACGATGCTTTCCGCAATTGAAAGACCGAGACCGTAGCTGTGATTCATTGCGCGCGCCTTGTCCGCGCGGTAAAAGCGCTTGAACAGGTTTTCCATATCCCCGGCGGCAATCGGCTCACCGCGGTTTGAAACCTCAAGCCTGCATTGCCTGGGCGAGCTTTTTTTAAGCGTAAGGCTCACATCGGCATTGCTGCTTGCGTATTTTGCCGCGTTGTCCAAAAGAATTTCGGCAAGCTGCCTAAGCTGTGCGCCGTTGCCGTTTATGACTATGTCGGGCTCGACCTCATAGGTAAAGACCATATCCTTTTCAAAGAACACGGGCTCGAAGACCATAGCCGCCTCGGCTGCGGTATCGCTCATCGAAACGGGCTCGCTTGCTCCCTTTACGCTGCCGCTGTCAATGCGCGCAAGCTCAAGAAGACTCTCAACAAGACCGCGCATCTGCACGGACATACTGGATATGCTGTCGGTTAGCTGCCGTCTGTCAGCCTCGGGGCAGTCGGGGGAGTTTAACAGCTCTGCGTCCGTCATAATAACCGTCAGCGGAGTTTTAAGCTCGTGCGAGGCATCGGCAACAAACTGCTTCTGCTGCTGCCATGCCTTTTCTACGGGCTTTACCGCCCATCGCGCAAGTAAAACGCTTATAAGCAGAAACGCCGCAAATGCCGCGCTGCCTATGATTGCAAAGTTCTTTATGAGATTGCGCAGGGTGGATTGCTCGCTTGTGATATCGGCAAATACATAGTGCTTGCCCATAGGGGTGTCCGTGCGCACAAAGCGCAGGTTGTAATCTCTAAGCACGCCGCTTGCATCCTCAAGCTTATCAGCCTGCGCGATAATCGCGTCGAGCGTTTCCTCGTCGGAAAGGTCAAAAAAGCCGCCGCCGATTTCCATTGCCTTGCCGTTGCGGTCAACGATGACGCTGAAATAGGGAAGCCTTACATCGTCCGAGGGCATCATCGGCTGACCTGGCTGCGGAGGCTCCATTGCAACGCTGCGCATCATCTGCAGACTCTCGCGCTCGAGGTTGCCGGCTGTGGAGTAGTAGAGAAGACCGAAGATTATGCCGAGCATGATGACGACAATGCTCATATTTATGATGATGAATTTTAATCTCAGCTTTTTCAGCATTGTCCGTCCACCTCTAAATGATAGCCCTGTCTGCGAATGGCCTCAATCCTTATATCCGAGCCGATGCTCTGCAGCTTCTTGCGCAGAAAGCCTACATACACCTCAACATGATTTTCGGTTGCGTTTGACTCAAAGCCCCATACCTTTACAAGAAGCGCCTCCTTCGAGATGTTCTTCTCGCGGCTGAGCATGAGCTGACGCATAACATCAAATTCGCGCGTGCTGAGTCTTATGCTCTTGCCGCCGCAGGAGATTGTGCAGGTGGAAAGCTCAAGCGTCGTGTTGCCGTAGCGCAGCTCGTCTACCTGATTGCCCTGACGGCGCAGAAGCGCGTTGATGCAGGCTAAAAGCTCGCGTGTGTCAAAGGGCTTTGTGAGGTAATAGTCCGCGCCTGCGTTAAGCCCCGTTATTCTGTCCTCAACCTCGGACCTTGCCGTGAGCATCAGAATGGGCGTTGAAAAGCGCTTTGCGCGCACCTGCCGCGCCACCTGATAGCCGTCCATCCCGGGCATCATTACATCTAAAATAAGAAGGTCGTATACGCCCAGCTCGGCATATTCCGCGCCGCTTTTGCCGTCGTATGCGCACTCAACCTCGAAGCC
Organism: Oscillospiraceae bacterium; assembly: GCA_045643645.1. GTDB lineage: Bacteria > Bacillota > Clostridia > Oscillospirales > Oscillospiraceae > F23-B02. Next base: position 4,459 of record JAZULF010000043.1, on the reverse strand, counting down.
GTTGCGCTCAAGCAGCAGCTTCAGCGAGTCGGCAAGCAGCTTTTCGTCTTCAACAATCAAAATTTCCATAATTCACCCCGTATATGAGTCCTTATCATTATACTACGACCCAAAGCTGAAATGGAGCTGAAAAGCGCGAGTTCACATTTCTTTTACAATCGTTTTCAGCATCGATTAAGCGTAGACCGCTATACTTGAGCCTGTAAACGAAAACACAAGGAGCAATGCCATGAAATTCCGTCATGAATGGAAGCATGAAATAAACTATCTCGATGCTCTTACTCTCAGGGCAAGACTGTCGGCGGTGATGATGCCCGACAGCCATGCGGTAAACGGAAAGTACGAAATCCGCAGTCTGTATTTCGACACGCCTTGCGACAAGGCGCTGCGCGAAAAGGTTGACGGCGTGAATGCCCGCGAGAAATTCCGCATCCGCTATTACAACGGCGATACCTCGTTTATCGTGCTTGAGAAAAAGAGCAAGCTCAACGGACTTTGCAGCAAGCAAAGCTGCCGCATCTCAGCTGCCGAGGCGCAGATGATACTCGACGGCAAGCTGTCGTGGATGCTTGAAAGCGAGCATAAGCTGTGCCGCGAGCTTTACTGCAAGATGCGCTCGGAGCAGCTTGCGCCGAAAACAATCGTCGATTACACGCGCGAGGCGTATGTGTTCCCCGCGGGCAATGTCCGCGTGACGATTGACAGCAATATCCGCACGGGCATCTACTGCACCGACCTTCTCAATCCCGATGCGGTAACCCTGCCGATAGCGGATTTGCCCATCGTTCTTGAGGTCAAGTGGGACGAGTACCTGCCCGATATCATCAAGGATGCGGTGACAATACCCGGACGCAGAATGTCCGCATTTTCAAAGTACGCACAAAGCCGCGTTTACGGCTGATTATAAACCGAAAGGATTATTACCATGACTTTTAACGACATCTTCAAATCAAGCTTTCTGGAAAATGTAAGCGCGGTAAGCCCCATCGATATGGTGCTGACAATTGCCCTTGCCTTCGGCATCGGACTTTTCATTTTCTTTGTGTACAAGAAAACCTATCAGGGCGTTATGTGCTCATCCTCCTTCGGCGTAACACTCATTGCACTGACTATGATTACCTCGCAGGTCATCTTAGCCGTAACAAGCAATGTTGTGCTGTCACTCGGTATGGTCGGCGCACTGTCAATTGTCCGTTTCCGCACCGCAATCAAGGAGCCTCTTGATATTGCGTTCCTGTTCTGGTCAATCGCAGCAGGCATTATCCTCGCAGCAGGTATGATTCCCCTCGCGGTAATCGGCAGCGTAATCATCGGCCTTGTGCTTCTGTTCTTCGTTAACAAGAAGTCCCATGTAAACCCCTACATCGTTGTCATCTCCTGCGATTGCCACGATACCGAGAAGAAGGCAATGGCATTCCTGCAGAATAAAACCGAGCGCTGCGTTGTAAAGTCCAAAACCGCACGCAGCGGTCTTGTTGAACTGAATGTTGAAATTCGTCTGAAGGACGATAACACCGACTTTGTAAACGAGCTGTCCGCAATCAACGGCGTAAACAGCGCAGTTTTAGTAAGCTACAACGGCGAATACATGGGATAAGGAGCGTAAGCCATGTCAACGAGCAAGCATATTGATAAAATCTGCATTGCCGCCATTGCGCTGACGCTTGTAATCACTATCCTGTTTATGTGCGGGGGCAGCCTCGGACTTATCGAAAACATCAAGGCCATGAAATACGAGGGCACTATTTTCGATAGCTCCTATGTCCATCAGATTGACATCGTCATGGACGATTGGGACAGCTTCATCGAAAGCTGCGAGAGCGAGGAGTATTCTCCCTGCACGGTTGTTGTAGACGGCAATTCGTACAAGAACATTGCCATTCGCGCAAAGGGCAACACCTCGCTGTCGAGCGTGAAATCCATGGGCAGCCAGCGTTACAGCTTCAAGCTGGAGTTTGACCAGTACGAGGACGGAAAAAACCTCGACGGACTTGATAAGCTGTGCCTTAATAATCTCATTCAGGATAACACCATGATGAAGGATTACATCGTCTATCAGATGATGAACGATTTCGGAGTTGATACTCCGCTTTGCTCCTTCGCGTACATCACGGTAAACGGTGAGGATTGGGGACTCTACCTCGCGGTTGAGAGCGTTGAGGAGAGCTTCCTCGAGCGCAATTACGGCTCCGATGCAGGCGAGCTTTACAAGCCCGACAGCCTCAGCTTCGGCGGCGGTCGCGGCAACGGCAAGGACTTTAATATGGACGATTTCGACTTCGGCGGTGACAGCAGCGACAGCGCTGACGGCAACACTCAACAGAGTGGCGGCAGCGGGCAGCAGATGCCGCAGGGTATGCCCGATATGGGTGATTTCGATTTCAGTCAGATGCCTGATATGGGCAGCTTCGGCGGCGGACAGATGCCGCAGGGTATGCCCGATATGGATGATTTCGATTTCAGCCAGATGCCCGATATGGGCGGCGGAGATAAGTCCGAGGACGGCACCGGAAAATCCGACGGCGGCAAGCCCGATATGGGCGGCTTCGGCGGAATGGGCAGCGACGATGTAAAGCTCAAGTACATCGACGATGACCCCGACAGCTACTCAAACATCTTCGACAACGCAAAAACCGCGGCATCAACTGCAGATAAAAAGCGCCTTATTTCCTCGCTGAAAAATCTGAGCGAATACACCGAGTTGGAAAACACGCTCGACACCGATGAGGTGCTGCGCTACTTCGTAGTGCATAACTTCGTCTGCAACGGTGACAGCTACACGGGCAATATGATTCACAACTACTACCTGCACGAGGATGACGGTCAGCTGAGTATGATTCCGTGGGACTACAACCTCGCCTTCGGCACCTTCCAGGGCGGCAATGCATCAAGCTCTGTCAATGCTTCGATTGATAATCCGCTTTCGGGCAGCAGCCTTGATGACCGTCCTATGCTCGGCTGGATTTTCTCCGATGAGGAGTATACCGAGCAGTATCACGAGCTGTTCTCCGAGTTTATCGGGGAGTGGTTTGCCGACGGCAAGCTCGAAAAGCTCATAAACGACACAGCCGAGATGATTAAGCCCTATGTTGAAAAGGACCCCACAAAGTTCTGCACAACAGAGGAGTTTGATGCAGGCGTTGAGGCAATGCAGCAGTTTGTATCCCTTCGCGCAGAGGCGGTCAGCCGTCAGCTCGACGGTAACAGCACCGCAGTTGCAACCGATTCGCTGAATGTATCCGATATGGGTACAATGGGCGGCTCTATGGGTGGCGGCTTCGGCGGTATGTCCATGCCTGGCAGCAGTGATAATCAGCAGAGCAATGGCACCGACGGCAACGCTCCGTCAATGCCCTCGGATAACGGCGGCAAGCAGGATTTCAATCCGCAGTCAAGGGGTGATTCCGACGGCGGCGGAGAAAGACCCGAAATGAACTTTGACGGCAAAGCTCCGACGGGTGCATCAACAGCCGTGCTGCTCGGCAGCTCGGTGCTTGTCCTCGCAATCGGTCTGCTGATTGCAGTAAAGAAGAAATATTAACAGCAAAAGAGCAGTTCTGATGAACTGCTCTTTTCTTGGTTAGAAGTATGGGGAGAGTGTGAGAGGGGATTGGGTATCCCCTCTCACATAAAATTGAGCGAAGCGGATAATATGGAGGGTAAGGGATTTACGCATTTTTGCTGCGCAAAACTGCCCGGCTTGCAGCATAGCTGCTGCACCGCTCGGAGCTAAAAATATGCCACCGGCATATTTTCTTGACGCTCCGACCCTTTCGGGTTCGAATCCCTAAATGACTATCCCAAAAAGAAAAAGCAGTTCTTACGAACTGCTTTTCCTTTTTGTGGTATTCGTCCCAAACGGTGCGTAGAGGTAGGGTATTCGTCCCAAAAGTACACCAGCGGGGCTATCAAAAAACGCCTCGGAAGCGATAAAACTTCCGAGGCGTTTGCTTATTTTGCTAACGATGCAGCGACATCGGGGTTGGTGCAATAACCATCTCCTGACCAATATACGCAGTCTGAGCATCTCCAATTTCCAGATTGTAAGGAATCTAATCCGGTGAGTTTATCCTTAAAAAACCACGGACTGTGGCAAGAGCATTCTTCGCTGTCGTCGATTTCCACACGACCGTCGCTCTTCAAAGATACTGCACCTCCGACTACCTTGTCGAGTTCTTCGTCATGAAGCTCCATACCGTTCAGCATTTTCTTCTCGTCCATTTTGATTTCTCCTTTTTATTTAAGTTTTTTTATTCTTTGTTTTTTACCTGCATCTCTTTATACGATGCAAATGGAAAAGTGGCTAACGCTCTTAGGGAATAAGCCCCGAGCAATCGTGCGGCTGCGGTTCGCAACTATCGGGTTCGTAAACAGCTTTGAACATTTCCTGATACACGTTGTCACTCAATTGTTGTGCAGGCAGCTCCGGAGCGGCTACGCCGTAGCCGACAACGTTTGC
>JAZULF010000042.1:0-15317 GCA_045643645.1 Oscillospiraceae bacterium | reverse complement strand
TGCTGAGGATGATACTTTTTAATGTAATCGGGCCACTCCTCAACATCAAACTTCGGAACAAGCACGGTTTCGAAGCCAAGACTCAGCGGCATATGAATGTTTATAATTCCGCTGTAAACAACATAGGGAATCATTGCGCTGAGGAAAACATCTCCGCGCTCATGTGCCATGCAGAGATTGTAGTAATGGGCAACTGTGTTGAAGGATGTGTCGCTAAGAAGCACATTCTTCGGGAAGCCCGTTGTGCCGCCGGTGTGACCGAGGTAAGCAAGCTCATCACACTTCTTTACATATGTAATATCGGGCTGACCCTCTGCGGAGGCAATGAAATTCTTCCAGCTTACCACGAGCTTGTTGTTCTCAAGGAAGCTATGGTCGAGCTTTCTTGTCTTAAACTTAAAGCCAAGCGCGGTAACCGGGGGCATTCCCTCAGCAAGAGAAAAGACGATTACCTTTTCAACGCCCGTGTTTGCCGCTGCCGTGAGAACATCCTTTGCAAACAGGTCAAGTGTTATGACCACCTTAGACTCAGCCTCGCTGAAGAATATTTCAAGCTCCTCGCGTGTTGCGAGAACATTGAGGTAATTGGGCACGGCGCCGATTTTATTAAGCGCATAAAGGCTTACAACCGCGGGCACGCAGGTTACGCTTACTATTGTAACAACATCGCCCTCCTTGACACCCTGCGCGGCAAATGCCTTTGCCTCGGTATCAACCATCTTGAAAAACTCGCCGTAGCTTGTCTTCTTTCCGAAATAGTTCAGTGCAATGTTACCGGGACAATCCTTGTTGTTTTCATAAACAAAGTCGTACATACCAAGCTGAGGGACGGTGGTATTTTTAGCTTCCTCGCTGTAATATTTAAGCCACGGTTTTTCAACTGACGGGAGTCTTTTTTTAACCTCGGTCATTCGGTGGTTCGCTCTCTTTCCTTTTTTTATACTGACAATCAGTGCACTTGCCTGCACCATGTGATAACCCGAAAATTTGTTTGAATTCCGATAGTTATCTCATTTTACAAATTAATAATACATTAATAAATTTATAACAATGTGCAAGTTATGTCAACATATTCAGCGCAGAAATGTCTAAATAATTTGGTCTTGTTAGATTGATTTTCGTCTGAAACCTGCTATTCCCCGAGTTGTTGCTCATATTTTTAATTTTTGTAGCATATTGGACAGCTGTCCAACGCGTGTATAAACAAAAAATGAAATTTTCTTAACAAAGTTTTGCCTCAATCATTGACATATCCGTACATAAACAATAGAATAAATTCAATCTGTAAAAACCCATTCACACAAAGGAGGACCATACAATGAAAAGAATCATAAGCATCGTTCTTGCTCTCGTTATGGTTTTCGCGCTCTGCGGCTTTACCTATGTGCGCGATGATGATGCTGACACTTTGGTCTACACCGCACTCGGTGACTCTGCAAGCAACGGCTACGGTATGCCCGAATACGGCAACAGAACCTACATTTACGGTCAGGTTGTCGATTATGCCTACCCCGCTCTGTTTGCAAATGCAATCGGTGCAACCACCTTCCATCAGGACTGTCTCAGCGGTCTGAGAACCGAGGACCTGCTCTGCCTGCTCGACCCCGGCTATGACGGTGACGCATACTCCCGCGGCACTGCCTTCGGCGACTATGTTATGAACAGCATCAGAAACGACGGCATCTATTCCTTTGAGCAGCTGCGCGATATGTACATCCAGCATGTTTCCGAGGCAGATGTCATCACCGTTGATATCGGTCTTAACAACTTCGGCAACTTCATCACCACTCAGATGGACCGCTACAACAACGGCAACACTCCGTACGAGATGGTGCTTGACAGCGAGATGCTCTCTCTGCTCAAGTCCCCCGAGCTCGTTGAGCTTCACGACCAGCTGCTTGCCTCTCTCGGCGATGCAGGCAACACCGTAGGTCTTGTTGAGCTTCTGCTCAAGTGCCTTGTTTACACCTATGTTGATAACCTCAACTGCTTCGATGCTCTTATGAACCGCATCTATGAGCTTAACCCCGACTGCGAGCTTTATGTTATCGGTCTTTACGACTCCTTCCCCGAGCTTTACATCTCAAACGACATGGTCAACATCGGCAAGCTCAACCGCATGGCAATGCAGTCCATCAATGCTCATTACGCATACATGGCTCCCCACAGCAGTGATTACATGTTTGTAAGTGTAATCGACACCGAAATATTCGGTCTGCCCAAGAACATCACCGACAGCAACTTCATGGAGAAGTTCTCCGAGAGCAACGGCAAGAATGTTCACCCCAGCTATGCAGGCCATGAGTATATGTTCAATCAGCTTATGAGCAAGTATATGGCTCCCTTCAACGATGTAACCACAAGCGATTCCTCCATTAAAGCAATCGGCTATGTCTACTCCAACGGCATTATGAACGCAACCAGAGATAAGCACTTCTCCCCCAACGCTCTCGCAAACCGCGGCGAGGTTGCAAACGCTCTGTATGTAATGGCAGGCTCTCCCGATGTTTCCGGCATGAGCGAGCCCTTCACCGATGTCAAGAGCTCAACCGCTTACTATGATGCAATCGTTTGGGCATACAATAACGGCATTATGGGCGCAACCACAGGTAAGCTCTTCTCCCCGTCCGTCAGCATTAACCGCTCCTCCCTCGCAGCTGCTCTGTATGCCTTTGCAGGCTCACCCGCAGGCAGCGCAGCCTCCTTCAAGGACAACTCCCTCATCAAGAGTGCAAACCGCAACGCTGCTGCATGGGCAGTCGAAAACGGCATTATGAAGGCATCAAACAACTACTTCACCCCCGGTGTTACCGTAAGCAGAGAGTCTCTCGCGGTTTCCCTCTATGCTCTTGCGATGAAGTAATCAGCTTAACAAACAATATAAACATACTTGTTCACAAACAGTCCGTAGCTTTATGCTGCGGACTGTTTCTTTGTTGACACGGATTACCAAAGTAATGTAAAATAGTAAGTTAGAAAACACTTCGAATGAGGACAAAAATGCAAGACACAGATAATACAACAAATCACACCGAATGCGCAGCCCTTAAGCTGCACATCAATGACGGCTGCAGCCTTATTACCGCCGAGGCATATGCTGCTTCCGACGCAGCAGCGCTTAACGGCAATGCGGTGCTCAAGCTCAGTCTGAGCGAGCATTTCGTTATCAGCGGCAGCGTCTGCGCATTCACCTCGGATTACAATACACAAAGCGGCAGCTTCGGTAAGGAGCGCAGCTTCAGCGATGCAAAAATCGAAGCAGGCGAAAAATCCGTCTGCATTTCGGGCTTTGATTACTCTGCAAAGCTTATTGTGCGCATTCCCGTTCAGATTACCGCTGACAGAATCGGTGATTACCCCGTGCTGTCGGACGGCTCGGGTATCTATGCTGAAGACGGCAGCTGTGTTGCCGCTGCAAATGAGCTTATTGCGCACGCTGATACGCTGATTGACCTGAGTGAGAACAAAAGCTCAACTCCGCGTCTGGACAGGCTTTACACCAAGCTTTTCAAAAACTGCAGACTGCACAACATACTTTGGCCGACCATGAGCTCTATGCGCACAATCGGCAAGGACATATACCTTGTTGATTATCAGTACGATTATGATATCAACGACCTGATGAAAAAGGGCGCAGATTCTGCGGCTAAGCTCTTCAAATATGGGGCCAAGCATATCTGGGGCGGCACTGTCAAGGTAAAGCCCGGCACTTGCGCGCTCAGCTGCTCCGCATTTGAAGCGCACAACGAAGACGGTGACCACATTATGGGCAGAAACTTCGACTATCTTGATGCTCCGTGCTATGTTCTGTGGACTCACCCCGAAAACTCATACGCAAGCATCGCAATGGTTGACGGCTCGTTCATGCTCACAACCGACCGTCTTAAGCACCGCTCAACAAGATGCCGCAAGCTCACTCTGCTTTCCCCGTATTTCTGCCTTGACGGCATGAATGAAAAGGGCTTTGCCATTTCAATCCTGCAGATTCACGAAAACGGCACAAAGCAGGACACAGGCAAAATCAAGATGTGCACAACCGCAATTGTGCGCTGCTGCCTTGATAAATGCGCAAGCGTTGAGGAGGCAATCGAGCTGTTCAAGTCCTATGACATTCAGGACACCATCGCCTTCGGCTATTCGCTCGGCTGCTGCTTCCACTATTTCCTCACCGACGCAAGCGGGGATGCTGCGGTTATTGAGTATGTCAACAATGAGATACGCATTGTGCGCGCGGATTCGGTTGAGCCTGAAAGACTTTTTGTCACAAACTACTATCTGTCCCCCGACGGCGGCGTAGGCAGTGAAAAGTATGACCCTGAGGGCATTGAACGCTGGGATATGATTAAGGAAACGCTCGACAAGAACAACAATGTTCTCGACCTGCACAAAGCCTTTGACCTGCTCAGCGATGTACACCTCAACTACCGCCATGACAATAATCTGTACGACATAACCACTCTGTGGAGCTGCCTTTATAACAATAACAAGGGTACAATGTCACTTGCGGCGCGTATGGATTACACCAAGATATACACATTTGACATTCACAAGCCCATGAAGGTTCTGGGCTTTGATTCCATTGAGGTCAGCACCCCGATAGAGGGCCTCGGTCTGCGCTGAATTATCTTTGAAAGGAATGCAATATGTCGCTTAGAAATGACTGTGATTACATCGTAAAGGAAGCCATTTCCCATGTGCTTCCCGATGAAGCCGTGCAAAGTGCCTTAGACGGCAGATATTTTTCCGACGGACGGCTTGTTCTCGTTGCCGTCGGCAAAGCCGCATGGTCTATGGCAAATGCCGCGTACGAGATTCTCGGCAACAGAATCAACGACGGCATCGTAATCACAAAGCACGGTCATTCCCACGGCGAAATCGGCAGGCTTGCCATTCGCGAGGCGGGACACCCCGTACCCGACGAGGCGGGCTTTGCAGCCTGCAAGGAGGCACTCGGGATGACCGAAGGTCTGTCCGAGGATGACACCGTTCTGTTTCTGCTTTCGGGCGGCGGCAGCGCACTTTTTGAGTCGTCTGCTGTTGAGCTTTCAGAGCTTCAGGACATTACCACCGCGCTTCTCGGCTGCGGCGCGGATATTGTTGAGATAAACACCATCCGCAAGCGTCTTTCCAAGGTCAAGGGCGGCAGATTCGCAATGCACTGCGCTCCCGCTCACATCGTGACGATAGTCCTCTCCGATGTTGTCGGCGACAGACTTGATATGATTGCATCGGGTCCCGCCTATCCCGACAAAAGCACCTGCGAGGAGGCTGTCGGCATAATCGAAAAGTACGGTCTGAAGCTTTCCGATGCAGCACTTGAGTGCATACGCACGGAAACGCCCAAGAAAATTGACAATGTGTCAACTCTCGTAACGGGCAGCGTAAGCGAGCTTTGCAGCGCGGCGGCAGATGCCTGCAGGGCATTAGGCTATGAGCCTGAGATTCTCACCGACTGCATCAGCTGCGAGGCAGCCGAGGCAGGTCCGATGCTTGCTTCCGCAGTAAAAGAAAACATAAACACCGAAAAATCACTTGCATTCATTATCGGCGGTGAAACTGTTGTGCATATAAAGGGCAGCGGCAAGGGCGGCAGAAATCAGGAGCTTGCACTCTCCGCGGCTAAGGGCATAGCAGGTCTTGAGGGCACTGCGGTATTTTCCGTAGGCTCCGACGGCACCGACGGTCCTACCGATGCAGCAGGCGGCTTTGTTGACGGCAGCACCGAAAAGGTGCTCAAGGACATGGGCATTGACATTGATGCCGTTCTGAACAACAACGACTCGTACAACGCACTCAATGCGTGCGGCGGACTTATAATCACCGGTGCTACGGGCACTAATGTAAACGATGTTTCCGTAGCGCTTATTAAAAGATAACGGAGGGTTCTTATGAACACAGGTATTATTCTATTATGCATTCTCGGCATGGCAGTTCAGGGCATATTCATTGCAGTTGAGCACAAGGAAAAGTATGTCGGCGCAGTTTGCCTCAAGGGCAGCGCATCTGTCATTTTCGTAATCATCGGCTGCATAGCATTCTGTGCAGCAAGCAACACAGACTTTGCCAAGCCCGTATTCATCGGTCTTATTCTCGGCGCAGTCGGCGATATTCTTCTCAACCTGCGCTTTGTATTTGAAAAGGCAGGTCAGAAGATATTCCTCGCAGGCATTGCAGCCTTCCTCGCAGGACACATTCTCTACCTCGTTGCACTCATTCCCCAGTCCGAAAGCCTGCTTTGCTGCATCATTATCGGTGCGGTTATCGCAGCGGCAATCCTCACCTACATTTTCAAGACCATGAGTGTCAAGCCCGCATTCAAAATCTTCGGCATCTTCTACATCGGCGCGGTTGTCATCATGACCGCAATCGCAATCGGCAATCTCATTGCCGCCCCCTCAACAACCGCATGGCTGTACGCAATCGGCGCAGTGCTCTTCACTCTGTCCGATGTTGTGCTTATCTTCAACACCTTCGGCGGCACTCAGAAGTTCTCGATGAGAATTACCAACCTCTCACTCTACTACATCGGTCAGCTGCTTATCGCAACAAGCCTGTTCTACATCTGATTTAAGCATCAAAAAACGGAGTACAAGGAAAAACCTTGTACTCCGTTTTTTTATTTTCAGCTAACCGCTTCTGTCTTATATACAAACACAACGCTTGAGCTTTGCGCTGAGGTGCGCTGAGTGAAGATATCGTAGCTTTCGCCGAAGTTTAGCCATGCCTGAACTCTGCCTGCAAGATGCTCCGCCTGCGCCGAGCTCAGCGCATCAAGGCTCTCGCTCGAGCTTACCGCATCGGCAAAGCTCTTTATCTGCGCAAGGCTGTCGGCATTGAAAAGCTTGCTCGTCTTTTCGATAAGCTCCTGACTTTCCTTGAGAACATCGACGAGGGAGTGCAGCTTATCTATCGTTTCGGGCAGATTGTTCAGCGCATTCTGCACCTCCGCCGACTTCAAATCCTTATTCAGATTGTTGAAAACGGGAACGATTTCGAGATAGTCCTCTGTGAACTGCGAGATATCCGCAAGGTTCTTATCGAGCTTGCCGATGAGCTTCACAAGCTGAGCAAAGGGCTCATAATTTGCAACCGAGCTGAGTCTTTCGGTATCAATCTTCTCAAGGTCATTCAGCACCTTTTCGAGCTTGTCGAGGTTTCCGTCGGTTATGTACTTATTCAGCACATCAAGCAGTGCCTTGTTATCCTCATAAAGCTTTGAAGCATCGCCCACTGCATTGATTATATCCTCGAGCTTATCGGCATCACCGTAAAGCACCTGAATCATCTCGTCGATATTGAGCGATGCAAATGCATTCATAAGGTTTTCGATGTCGGAGAGCATATTCTTCACGCCGTCAACGCCGAGGGATATATCCTTGAATCCCAGCGCGCGCACAGATGAAAACGGCACTGCGACAAACATCATATTGCCGAGCGAGAAATCCTCGGCTTTTGCCGTCATCGTGTAGGTATTGCCGCCGAGTGTGCTTCCGAGGAAGGATAGTCCCAAATCACTCAAGCCGAGGCTTTTGTTCATACCCGGTACGCCCATAAAGAACACGAGCTTGTGCGAGCCGTCACCGAGGATAACGCCGTTATCCGTCTGCACCTCGTCAAAGCCCTCCTCGGGCAGCAGCATTCCGCCGACAAAGAGCATCGGGCACTGAATTTCATAGCTTTTGCCGTCTACCTTGACGGACTTTGTAAGCTCATTGCTTACTGAGAGTTTAATCTTCACATCGCCGCTTTTGCCCGCAAGCTTGTTGTAGGCAATCTCCTCACCGTCGAGGAAATACTGCACCTTGATATTCAGCGGCGGATTTTTGTCAGTGCTGCCGTTGTAGTAGAGGTCTGTTGAGTCCATATCCCAGTATAGGCTGTCCTTGTTGACAACAGGCTCAACAAAGGTTTTTACATCGCTGATATTCTTAAGGTCACTTTTGTCCTCTACTCTGACCTGCGGCATATCCGTGTGCAGCTTGTCGGTTACGCTGACCTTCTTGACCTCGCCGTCGGGCGAAAGATTTATATAGACCGTTTCGTCCTTAGAAACCTTAGCATCGGTCAGCTCATATTCGGTCTGCTCGTGCTTTTTCTCTTCCTGCGCAGGCTCTTTTCCGTCGTCCTTTTTGCCGCAGCCGGTGCATACCGTCAGCAGCATTGCAAAGGCAAGCAGCAGACACAGTACCTTTCTCATTAAGTTTTTTTGCATATCATAAGTCCTCCGATTGCTTTGCCCTGAGTCTCCAGCTCGGTGTGGTCTTGTCGATGATTCCCTCACACACGCACAGAACGGGTGAAAGGAACAGTATTATTACAAGCTCGCTGATTATCGCGCCTCTTGCAAGAAGCACGCACATTCCGCGAACAATATAGATGTCGCATACGAGGTATACTCCGAAGGTTGCCGCAAAGAACACCGCTGCGCTCTGGAAAATTGACTGCTGCGCCATTTTGACCGCCTTCAGCATTGCCTCCTCCTTCGGTGCGTGGCTAAGCTCCTCCCTGAATCTCGTTGTCAGCAGGATTGCATAGTCAACCGTTGCACCGAGCTGTATGCAGTTTATGACCGTCGGGTCAACAAACGATGCCTCCTTGCCCATAATTACCGTTATGGAAAGATTGAGCCATATTGCAAGCTCAATGGATAGCACAAGGATAACAGGCAGGCTCGGTGATTTGAAGCATATCGCAATCAGAATGAATATTGCGATTATTGACAGCACCGCCGTTACCGCAAAGTCGCGGTCGGTTGTGTCGATAAGTCCCTGCGTTATCGCGCCCTCGCCCGTAATGTAAGCATTCGGGTCATAGGACTTTACAATCTTGTCCATTTTTTCAAGCTGTGCCGTCAGCTCGGGTGTTGCGGGACTGTACTCGGAGTTTACCAGAAACAGCTGCAGACCGTCCTTTTTGCAAAGCTCCATTATCTCGTCGGGCAGAATATCATCGGGAATTGCAGGACCTACAACACTGTTGTAGGCAAGAAGCGAGCTAATTCCGTCAAGCGATTCAATCTCGTTTTCCATTTCAATGAGCTTTGCAGCGGGGATTGAGTCATCGACGATGACAAACTGCGAGCATGCCATTCCGAAGTCGTTTTTCAGCTTGTCAAAGCCCTGCATTGAGGTCAGGTATGACGGCAGCGCTCTGTCCATACTGTAGTAAAGGTCAATGTTCTTCTGCAGGAGGTAAACGGGCGCAAGCAAAAGCAAAAACGCGAGTGCAAAGGCTTTTTTGTGCCGCAGCGTAAACTTGTTGAGTCTTGTGAAATCGGGCAGGTAATTGCGGTGCTTGTATTTGTATATCTGCTTTTCGAAAATGAGCAGGATTGCGGGCAGCACGAACACAACCGTGAGGATGCCGAACAAAACGCCCTTTGCCATTACAAAGCCGATATCAAAGCCGAGCTTCAGATGCATGAAGCACAGCGCAAGGAAGCCCGAGATTGTAGTCAGTGAGCTTCCGAGCAGCGCGGAAAAGGATTTTGTTACGGCAGACGCCATTGCCTCTTCCCTTGTGTCATAAAGTGCCTTTTCCTCGGCGTATCTGTCAATGAGGAATATCGAGTAATCCATCGTAACACCGAGCTGCAGCACCGCGGCTACGCACTGCGTGATGAACGATATCTCCCCCATAAAGAAGTTCGTGCCCATATTGTACAACACGGCAATGCCGAGGGAGAACAAAATTACAAACGGCTGCACCCACGATTCCATAGTAACCGCCATTACGATAAGCGCAAGCACAACGGCAACACTTATATAAAGCGGCGCCTGAGTGTCGGCAATTTCTCGCGTATCGTCAACCACAACGGAAAGACCGCTCAAAAAGCTATTCTCGGTTAAAAGCTCCTTAATCTGCTGAATTGCCTTCAGCTGACTGTCGGTTGTGCCGTCGTTTTCATAGCGAACAAGCATCATTGTCTTTGTGCCGTCGGTGCTGTAGAATACATCCTTGAGCATATCGGGCAGCACATCGGCAGGGATGCCTATATCGGCAAGCGTGTCAATCCATATAACATCCGCAACGCCGTCAACCTTCAATATTTCGTTTTTCAGCGCAGCGGTGTACTTAGGCTGCATATCCTCGGTTATCACGATGGATATGCCCGCCGTATTAAAGGTTTCATCGAGAATCTGTTCGCCCTGCACAGATTCAAGCTCATCGGGCAGATATGACAGAATGTCATAGTTTACGCCCGTACAGATGAAGCCGATAAACGCGGGGATAAGCAGCAAAAGCGCCACGAAAAGTACTGTTTTGGGATGCTTTGCCTCCCATAGTGCAATCTTTCTCAAGCGTTTCACCTCGCGGTCATTTTCGTATGACCGGCATTTGATTTTACTTAATCTGTATTTTACTCCAATCAATCTTCCTTTTCAACACAGCGGGCAGCTTTTGTATAAAATAACTCGTTGTATTTGAAAGAAATATTTGGTACAATATGCTGAAAGCATTTTTGATTGCGTATAATTTTACCTGTGGTATACTGATTACATAACAGATTTTTGACGGAGGTTTGCTATGGCTGACGGCAAATTCAAGGAGCTTTTTGATTTCTTTCATAACCCCGGTGAGCAGACCGTGAAAATATCCGCAGATGCTCCGGCAAGTGGCCAGACTGTATGGGTTTTCGGCAGAGGCTCTGATTGCGACTTTGTATATTCAACTCCCAAGGTATCACGCCTGCACTGCAAAATTGAGTTTATTGACTCACACTTCTATCTTTCCGACCTCGGCTCGACAAACGGCACCTACCTAAACGGCAGGCGCATTGAGCGCAAGGAAAGACTCTTTGCAGGCGATATCATCGGCATAGGCAGTGAGGATATTGTCTTCACAAAGGATATGCTTTTCTGAAAAAACAACAAAAAGCAGACTCATTACGAGTCTGCTTTTTTATTTCCGCCGTTTATTATATTTCGCTTTGAATAGATTACACCGATTGCAACCACCAGAATATCAGCCGCAACAAACAGCCAGAAGTACTTGTTCGTCAGGTCGAAATTATTGCCGAAAATGGTTGTATACATCATACTCGGCAGCAGCGCAAGCATTGAGCTTGAAAGATAGGCAAGGTACGGTGTTCTCAAAAGTCCGAAAAGCACGCCCTGCGCCTCCATGGGCAGATGGAACGAATGCACCGCAAAGCAGAAGGTAAAGCTGTAATCCGTTGCGTTTTCGAAGTATTTTCTGAGCTTTTCGTGCTTTGACATCACCTTCTCAAAGGTAAGCTCCTTTGAAAATCTGCCGATTAAATACGACACGGATATGCACATTGCCGTGCCTATTGTGTTCACGATTATTGCCGTCTGCATATCGAAAACGAGTGCTGAGCATATAAGCACCGCAGCAAAGGGTACAATAAGCGCGCAGCCCTTGAGAAGAAACAGCGCAAGTATTACCGCAAGCGCAATCGGCTTATTCTCGCTTACCCCTGCAACCGCGCTTTTGAAGTCAAGCTCACCCGTTAAAAACAGAATGCCGACCGTAATCGCGATTACCGACATTATGATTATCGGGATATAGTTTTTGAGTTTTTTAAGCATATTTTCCTTAGTAAATGCGGCTGAATCAGAAATTCAGCACTCCCAGATGCTCAAGAAGAATCTTGAGTCCGATTAGTATAAGCACCGCGCCGCCTGCAAGCTCAGCCTTTGACTTGTACTTCGTGCCGAAGATGTTACCGACGAAAATGCCGATGCCCGACAGCACAAAGGTTGTAATGCCGATGAGTATTGCCGCCTTGACAATATCAACGCCGAGAAAGGCAAAGCTGATGCCGACCGCAAGCGCATCAATGCTCGTTGCAACAGCAAGCGGCAGCATGGTTTTGAACGAAAAGCTGTCGTTAGGCTCTTCCTCGTCGTTGCCGAGTGCTTCCTTAATCATATTGCCGCCGATAACGGCAAGCAGCGCAAAGGCTATCCAATGGTCAACGCTGACAATAAAGCGCTCGAATTTGAAGCCGAGCAAAAAGCCTATCAAAGGCATAATTGCCTGAAATCCGCCGAAATATACTCCTGCTGTCAGCACATGCCTTGCATTTACCTTGCGCACGGACAGTCCCTTGCAGATGGACACTGCAAACGCATCCATACTCAGCGCAACCGCAATAAGAAATATATCAACTAACTTCAAATTCTTCACCCGACTTTCGTATGCATGGAAATGTATACTAATTTCCCCTCTATGTCAAGTGATATTCCCGACTCACCCCTTATATGTGGAAAAGCCGTGGCTGAAGCTCTGTGTTAAATTAATCACTTTATTGTAAAAAGGGTACTCGCGTGTTATAGTAATTATTTGTAGATAAATAATATAAAGTATCTAACAAAAATATTTGCTGCGGCAGCCAGCCGCGGGAAAGGATGTAAAAAATGAAGAATTCAGAAAAAACCATGGACAAAATCGTTGCTCTTTGCAAAAACCGCGGTTTTGTCTACGCAGGCAGCGAAATCTACGGCGGCCTCGCAAACTCCTGGGACTACGGCCCTCTCGGTGTCGAGTTCAAAAACAATGTCAAGAAGGCATGGCTCAAGAAGTTCGTTCAGGAGAGCCCCTACAATGTAGGTCTTGACGCAGCAATCATCATGAATCCCCAGACCTGGGTAACCACCGGACATGTTTCCAGCTTCTCCGACCCCCTGCTCGACTGCAAGGCATGCAAGGCACGCCACCGTGCAGACAAGCTCATCGGCGAGGTTCACGGCGAGGTCAATGTCGACGCTATGAGCTTTGACGAGATGGACGAGTTCATTGCATCTCATGACGACATTCTCTGCCCCGTTTGCGGCAAGCACGATTTCACCCCCATCCGCAAGTTCAATCTTATGTTCAAGACTGCCATCGGCGTAACCGCGGACTCCAGCTCTACCTGCTATCTGCGTCCCGAAACCGCTCAGGGCATTTTCGTAAACTTCTCCAACATTCAGCGCACCACCCGTAAGAAGCTGCCGTTCGGTGTCTGCCAGGTAGGTAAGGCATTCCGTAACGAGATTACTCCGGGTAACTTCACCTTCCGTACCCGTGAGTTCGAGCAGATGGAATGCGAATTCTTCTGCAAGCCCGGCACCGACCTTGAGTGGTTTGCTTACTGGAAAGACTACTGCAAGAACTGGCTGCTTTCTCTCGGCATCAAGGAAGAGAACCTGCGTCTGCGCGACCATGAGCCCGCAGAGCTGGCATTCTACTCCCGTGCAACCACCGATATCGAATACTCCTTCCCGTTCACCGATTGGGGTGAGCTTTGGGGCATTGCAGACCGCACCGATTACGACCTCGGCCGTCATCAGGAAGCATCAGGCAAGGACCTGACCTACTTCGACCAGGATACCAACGAGCATTACATTCCCTATGTAATCGAGCCTTCACTCGGCTGCGACCGCGTTGCACTCGCATTCCTCTGCGAGGCATATGATGAAGAGGTTGTCGGTCAGGACAAGAAGGGCAACGACGATGTACGCACCGTTCTGCACCTGCATCCCGCACTTGCACCCTTCAAGTGCGCAATTCTGCCTCTGAGCAAGAAGGAAATCCTCACCGGTCCTGCAATGGAGCTTTACAACGAGCTTTCCAAGGAGTTTATGGTTGACTACGACGAAACCGGCTCCATCGGCAAGCGCTACCGCCGCGAGGACGAAATCGGCACTCCCTTCTGCATCACCTTCGACTTCAACACCGTCGGCACCGAGACCGATGTTGCAGACCACTGCGTAACCGTTCGTGAGCGTGACAGCATGGAGCAGGTCCGCATCCCCATCTCCGAGGTTAAGGACTACATCTCCGAGCGCATCAAGTTCTGATGACTGCAGGTCAGCAATTTGTTAAAATGCTCAGGCCGGTCGGCTGTGTGCTGTTTCTGGCACTGTTCGTAGGCTTTTTGATTATGTGCTTTTCAGCGAAGGCTCCGGTTGAGGGCTATGTTATCCCTCACGACTCGGAGTACTTCGCCGAGCATCTCGATGAGCTTCAGACCGAGCTTGAGACCAATCTGTTTCCAAAGCTTGAGGGCATTGAGGATTGCTATGTAGCAGGCGACAAGCTGACAATTATCATTGACAGCGCAAGCTTTGAGCAATCCGCAGGCGCAATTACTCATTACTACGGAAAAGAATTATTCAGTATTGAAAAATCTGAGAAAGAGTGAATTAAATGAAAGACGGATTTGTAAAAGTAGCAGCAGCATCCCCCGTTATCCGTGTTGCAGACGCAGACTACAACGCAGACCGCGTTATTGACTGCATCAAGTCCGCAGCCGACAAGGGTGCTAAGATTATAGTTTTCCCCGAGCTCACTCTCACAGGTGCATCCTGCTATGACCTCTTCGGTCACGGTGTTATTCTCCGCGGCGCAGAAAAGGCTCTTGCAAAGGTTATCGAGGCCACCAAGGGTATGGACATTCTCGCATTCGTCGGTCTGCCCTACGCCCCCAGAGGCGGCTGCCTGTACAGCGTTGCCGCTGCAATCTGCAACGGTGAGCTGCTCGGTATGGTTCCCCGTACCGAGGTTAACGGCACCAAGTTTGCAAGCGTTGACCTTGATGCAGACATCAGCGGTATGTATGACAGCTTCCTGAGCAGCGAGGCACTTTTCACAAGCGCAGTTCTTCCCGGTCTTGCAGTTGCCGTTGAGCTCGGCAACGACGCAAAGGCAATCGAGGCTCCCGCAAACCGCCACGCTTTAGCCGGCGCTACCGTCATCGCAAGCATGGCATCCTTCCCCGCAACCGTTACCTCCGCTGCTGACGCAACCGAGGATATCAAATACCGCTCCAAGCACCTCAAGTGCGGCATGATTCTTGCTGCACCCGGCAAGGGCGAATCCTCTACCGACAATGTTTTCTCCGGTCTGTGCATGATTGCCGAAAACGGCAAGGTTCTCGCATCCGACGAGTGCGCCGACTGTATGGTGCTTTCCGAAATCGATGTTGACTATCTTGAAAACCTCCGCCGTCCCACCGCTGCCTTCGGCACGGGCAAGTATCCTCACTACGAGGTTAACTGGGGCAAGGAGTTTGTTGAAACCGAGCTCACACGCAGCTACCGCAAGCTGCCGCATCTGCCCGAGCTTGAAAAGGATATGGCTCCCTACTGCCGCCGCATGATTGACATTCAGGTTTCCGCACTTGTAAAGCGTATGGAATACGCAGGTCTTGACCACTGCGTAGTCGGCATCTCCGGCGGTGTTGACTCCACTCTGTGCGTCATGATTTGCGCTATGGCTATGGAGAGAATGGGTCTGCCCTCCACCAATGTTGTGGCATGCACCCTGCCCTGCTTCGGCACCTCAAGCCGCACCAAGTCCAACGCAAT
>JAZULF010000041.1:0-4729 GCA_045643645.1 Oscillospiraceae bacterium | reverse complement strand
GCCCTTGGGCAGGAAGAACGGGAAGCCGGGACCCTCGTCGGTGAGCATGAACAGGCCAAGCTCCTTGCCGAGCTTTCTGTGGTCGCGCTTTTTAGCTTCCTCGATGCGTGCGAGGTACTCGTCGAGCTCGTCCTTCTTCATAAAGCAGGTGCCGTATACGCGCTGCAGCATCTTGCGGTCGGAGTCGCCGCGCCAGTATGCGCCGGTGCAGGAGGTGAGCTTGATTGCGTTGCCCTTTACTCTGCCGGTGGAATCGAGGTGGGGGCCTGCGCACAGGTCGGTAAAATCGCCCTGCTTGTAGAAGCTGATTACAGCATCCTCGGGCAGGTCGTTGATAAGCTCTACCTTGTAAGGCTCTTCACGCTCTTCCATGAACTTGATTGCCTCTGCGCGGGGCAGCTCAAAGCGCTCGAGCTTAATCTTTTCCTTGCAGATTTTGCGCATCTCTGCCTCGATGCTCTCGAGAATTTCGGGAGTGATTGCAAAGGGTGCGTCAAAGTCATAGTAAAAGCCGTTGTCGATTGCGGGACCGATTGCGAGCTTTACCTCGGGGTAAAGGCGCTTGACAGCCTGAGCAAGAATGTGGCTTGTGGTATGACGGTAAGTGTCCTTAAATTCGGGATTTTCAAAAGTGTACTTGTTCTCTTCCATAATATCCTCCTATAACAAAACGCCCCTGACACAATGGTCAAGGGCGTAAAAAATTACACGGTTCCACCTTGATGGTTACTCATCTTACACTTAACGCGTGCGAAACGGAAGCACATTTCCTTGCTTCTGCTCGGGAGCGGTCGCATACGGTTTTCGCTGAAGAAGCTTCCAGCCACGGCTTCTCTCTCTGTGCAGCTATTACCTGCGTTCTCCGTCATCGCTGATTTATAAATACTATCACGCTTTTTTGCCTCTGTCAACTACCGAAAACACTTTCTAAGCCTTCTGCGGCTTGGTTTCCTTGGCATTTTCGCCCGGTCGGACAAGGATTACACCCTCGTCCTGCAGCTCAAGCAGGATAAGCAGTCCAATGGGCATTGCAAACATACCGATGCCGCCTGCAAGCTTCAGACCAACCCATAAGCAAAGCAGCGTTACCAGCGGGTGCAGTCCCACCTGCTTGCCGACAATCTTAGGCTCTGCGTACTGGCGTACAACAATTACGATTATCCACAGTGCCGCAAGTCCGATGCCCATTGCAAGGTCGCCGCGCAGCAGGTTTATTATTGCCCACGGTGCAAGAATCAAACCCGAGCCGACAATAGGCAGCAGGTCAAACACGGCAATCAGCACCGCGATATATACCGCATCCTCAATGCCGATAAGCAGCAGACCTATGAATATCTGCGCGAAGGTCATCAGCAGAATGATGAGATATGACTTGACATACTTGCCCACTATCTCACCGAGTGCCTTCTTTGCAATGCTCAGAATTCTGTTCACACGCTCGGGCAAAAATCCCGTCACGGCGCCCGACAGCTTGTCGTAGTCAATCGCAATGAATATTGAAGCGATGATGCAGATAACGGTTGCAAGCATAGCCTCAGGAAGCCTTGAGCCGACAGACGATGCCCAGCCGACAACTGTCATTGAGAAGTCCATTACCGAGCCGCCGACCTTGGAGATGATGTCGGGTATTGCAGCCTCGATATTCTTATTGATATCAGGGTCAAAGCGGCTTAAAAGCCTTATTATCTTATCTCCAAGCTCAATCAGCGCAGGCTGCATACTGTCAGTGAAGAAATCGGGCAGAGTGTTTGCCCAGTCAACTATGACCGAAACAATGCCCGCTACGATGAGCACTATGATTCCAACAAGCAGAATGTAGCACAGCAGGACAAGCAGCAGCGACACGAGCTTTTTGTTTGTCTTGATTTTAGGCGCGATTTTTCTCGCCAGCGGCTGAACAATAGCCGCAACGGCAAGCGCAATAAGGAACGGAGTAAGCGGTCCCAAAAGGTATCTGAAGAATGCGACAACAATTATTACTATTGCCGCCCAGAATGCAAACCGCAGCAGAAACTCCTTGTACTTTTCTTTTTCAACCATAAGCACATCTCCATTTATTAAAAGGACTCTTACGACTTATTTTTAGCCGTAAAAGTCCTGCAAATACATTTCTGTACTCAACGCGCCGGGGCTTTCGTACGGTATAACGGCGCGTAGAACGCCTTTCGGCGTATGCTGTTTCCTTTTGGCTACTATATTATACAGTCAGCCGCATCAGCACTTACCCTTATACATTAAATCTGAACAGGGTTACATCTCCGTCGTTCATCACATAGTCCTTGCCCTCGCTGCGAACAAGGCCGCGCTCCTTGGCTGCTGCCATGCTGCCGCACTCGTGGAGGTCCTTGAAGGCGACTATCTCTGCGCGGATGAAGCCGCGCTCGAAGTCGGTGTGAATCTTGCCTGCCGCCTGCGGTGCCTTGGTACCGTTCTTGATGGTCCATGCTCTGCATTCATCGGGGCCGCATGTCAGGAAGGAGATAAGTCCGAGCAGTGCGTAGGAGGTCTTAATCATTCTGTCAAGACCGGACTGTGCCATACCCAGCTCCTCGAGGAACATATCGCGCTCCTCGGGGTCGAGTGCCGCAATTTCCTCCTCAATCTTTGCGCAGATGGGAAGAACCTCAGCGCCCTCAGCCTTTGCTATCTCGCAAAGCTGCTTGTAGTATTCGTTGTTCTCATAGTCGGCTATGCCGTCCTCATCCATGTTTGCTGCATAGATGATGGGCTTGATGGTCAGCAGGTCGCTTGTTGCGATAAGCTCCATATCGTCGGGCTCGCACTCATAGCTGCGAACGCTCTTGCCCTCGTTGAGATGCTCAAGCAGGCCCTTGAAAACCTCTGCCTCATGCAGGAACTTCTTGTCGCCCTTGGCATTCTTGTTTGCCTTCTCAATGCGGCGCTCAACCATTTCCATATCAGCCATGATAAGCTCAAGGTCAATGATTTCAACATCGCGTTTGGGGTTTGTGCTGCCCTCAACATGGATGACATTCTCATCGTCGAAGCATCTTACGACATGGACGATTGCATCGGTGTTGCGGATGTTGGAAAGAAACTTGTTACCGAGACCCTCGCCCTTGGATGCGCCCTTTACAAGGCCTGCAATATCAACGAATTCGATGACTGCGGGGGTGTACTTCTTGGGCTCGTAGATGGATGCGAGGAAGTCAAGTCGTTCATCGGGAACGGTAACCATTCCGACATTGGGCTCGATTGTGCAGAAGGGGTAGTTTGCAGACTCTGCGCCTGCGTTAGTGATGGCATTGAACAGAGTGGACTTGCCTACATTGGGCAGACCGACTATACCTAATTTCATATGTTTCTCCTTAAGAGTGGGCGGCTTAATTAGCCGCCCATATGCTGTATTTACTCTTTATTGTCTTCGGCTTTATTCTCTTCAGCCTCATCGCTGATGCCTGCGGGGGCATCAATTTCGGGTGCTTCATCAAATCTTGCAATTTTTCTTGCAGGGCGCTCGATGGTAGTATCGTTCTTTGCGCGCTTTGCATCCTTCTCGCTCTCGGGCATAAACTCGTGATGCTCGAAGTAGTAGTTAAACTCGTCTGCTTCCATAGACTCGTGAACAAGCAGATACTCGGCAATTGCCTTGAGTTCCTCTGCGTGCTCGCTGAGAATCTTCTCACAGCGTTCGGCTGCCTCATCAAAGATGCGCTTGACTTCCTCATCAATCAGAGCTGCGGTCTCCTCGGAGTAGCTCTTGGTTGTGCCGAAGTCGCGGCCGATGAATATGCTATGGTCGGAGCTGTCATACTGGATGGGACCGAGCTTTTCGCTCATACCGTAGCGCATTACCATATTGCGCGCAATAGAGGTTGCCTGCTGGATATCGCCGGATGCGCCGGTTGAAATATCGTCAAGGAAGAGTTTCTCGGCAATACGACCACCGAGGCAGGATACGATTCTCTCAAACATCTCACTCTTGGATGAGAAGTCCTCGTAATCTTCATTGGGTCTGTACAGTGTGAAGCCGCCTGCCATTCCGCGAGGAATGATTGTAATATAGTGGACCGGGTCTGAATGCTCAAGGAACTTTGCAGCAACCGCATGGCCTGATTCGTGGTATGCAGTAAGGCGTCTTGACCTCTCGGATACCTTGCGGCTCTTCTTCTCGGGGCCCATCTCGACCTTGAGGATTGCCTCGTCGCAGTCCTCCATGGTTACGAAGCGGTGCTTTCTGCGAACTGCAAGAAGTGCAGCCTCGTTCATAAGGTTTTCAAGGTCAGCGCCCGAGAAGCCGGGAGTACCCTTTGCAATGCTGTTAAGGTCAACATCCTCGGCAAGAGGCTTGCCCTTTGCGTGAATCTTGAGTATTGCCTCACGGCCCTTGATATCGGGAAGTCCGACATAGACCTGACGGTCAAAGCGGCCGGGACGCAGAAGCGCGTTATCGAGGATATCGGCACGGTTGGTAGCAGCCATTACGATGACGCCCTCGTTGTTGCCGAAGCCGTCCATCTCAACAAGCAGCTGGTTAAGAGTCTGCTCGCGCTCGTCATGTCCGCCGCCGAGACCCGAGCCGCGCTGACGGCCGACTGCGTCAATCTCGTCGATGAAGATGATTGCGGGAGCAACCTTCTTTGCCTGGTCGAACAAATCGCGGACGCGGCTTGCGCCGACGCCGACATAAAGCTCAACAAAGTCAGAGCCGGAGATGGACAGGAACTGAACGCCTGCCTCACCTGCAACTGCCTTTGCAAGCAGGGTT
>JAZULF010000040.1:0-3257 GCA_045643645.1 Oscillospiraceae bacterium | reverse complement strand
CTGGGTGGATATAAACAACACTCAGGCAGGTGCTGCTGCCGTAAAGCATCTTGTTAAAAACGGTTACCGCCGCATTGCCTTCGTTTCCGACGGAGATGACAAGGTCTTTAATCAGGACAGAATTCAGGGCTACCGCTTTGAACTTGAAGCAGAGGGAATTGCTGCCGATGACTCGCTTGTCATTCACGGCAATGCTGACCACGAAAGCGGCTGCGAGTGCGCAAGAAAGCTGCTCGAGGCGGCAAACAGACCTGATGCCATAATCTGCAGCAACGACAGAATGGCTCTCGGTGTGCAGAGAACAGCCAAGGCAATGGGAATCTGCGTACCGCAGGAGCTCGGCATTGTGTGCTTCGACAACACCGCTATAACGGAGCTTGCACAGCCCGCAATCACAAGTGTTGATGTTGATACCTTTGAGATGGGACTTCAGGTTGCAGAAACACTGATTAACCGAATTGAAAATTCATCGGCAAGCATCAGACAGATACTTCTGTCAACGCGAATTATAGAAAGAGAATCCACCGCAAAGAGATAGAAAGGAGGCGGCGAATGAACTTACCTGCCGTTGTCCATCGACCGACACTGGAATATATATATCCGTGCGCGCGGGATAAGCTTACCATTCAAATAACAACAGCAAGAGGCGATTGCAGTAAAGTAACCCTTGTTTTCTGGCCGCGCTATGAAACATCGGCTGATAAACAGACACATATTGAAATGAAACGAAGTCTTCGCGATGCATACAACGATTATTACCGCATCACGATACAGACTCAGGGCATTGCGGCTTATGTCAGGTATTGCTTTTTGCTGGAGAACAATAAGGAAGCTGTCTGGCTCGGCGCTGAGGGATTTGCAGACAAAGAGCCTTACATAAACGAAAACTTCTTTGAGTTTCTATGGCCTAACGAAGCCGACGGATTCAATTCGCCGAGCTGGTACAGGCAGCAGGTGTATTATCAGATTTTCCCCGAGCGTTTCCGCAGCGGCAACGCAGAGCTGACACCAATCGGAGCAGAGCCGTGGGGGAGCACGCCTACAAGAGAAAACTTCATGGGCGGAGATATTCAGGGAATCATTCAGGGGCTCGACCACATATGCGAGCTCGGTGCAACCTGCATCTACATGACGCCGATATTCAATGCGCCGTCAAACCACAAGTACGATACGGTTGATTATTACGATATAAACCCATCGTTTGGCACTAAAGAGGATTTGCGCGAGCTTGTCTCCGAGGCTCATAAAAGGGGCCTGCGAATCCTGCTTGACGGAGTGTTCAATCACTGCGGTTACTACTGGCCGCCGTTTCAGGATGTTGTTCAAAACGGCGTAAAATCAAAATACCGCGAGTGGTTTTTCCCGCAGAGCTATCCCGTTACGCTTGACCCCTGCAACTATGATTGTGTGGGGCATTACAAGTGGATGCCGAAGATAAATCTCAACTGCCCGGATGCTGCGGAATACTTCATTCAGGTGGGCGAGTACTGGATACGGGAATTCGGAATTGACGGCTGGCGGCTTGATGTCGCCGACGAAGTGCCGACCTCTTTCTGGCAGAGGTTTTCGGCACGCATAAAGCTGCTCAAGCCCGATGCACTGCTTTTGGGTGAAACCTGGGGCGATGCGCAAAAGCTTGTTACCGCAAACCGTCTTGACGCGGCGATGAATTATCTGTTCCGCAATGCGCAGGTCGGATGGCTCGGAAAGCAAAAGCTGACCGCGTCCCAACTTGATGACCGAATAAACCGTATGCTTTCGCTCTATCCCGAGGAGGTGGCGCTGCGGCTGTACAATCCGCTGGACAGCCACGACACCGCGAGGTTTATGTTTGAGTGTCAGAACGATATCCGGAGATTTAAGCTCGCAGTGGCAATGCAGATGACGCTGCCCGGCTGCCCCGCCGTGTACTACGGCGACGAGGTGGGACTTACGGGCGATAACGACCCTCTGTGCAGAATGTGTATGGAGTGGGATGAGAGTAAGCAGAACCGAGAGCTGTTTGAATGGTATAAAAAGCTCATCGAGCTGCGAAAAAAATCACCCTCACTGTACGAGGGCGACTACACAACGGTCATATGTAACGATGAAAGCAATGTCTACGGCTTCAGACGGCAGACAGACGGAGAAACAAGCATCGTAATTATCAATGCAGGCGACGCGGAATACTCAGCCGAGCTGCCTGTTGAGCGTGGACAGTGGACGGAAATGATAAGCAATAAGTGTTCAACGAAAGATGCAGAAATGCTATGCGCAAAGCTGCCTGCATATTCCGTTAACATATACAAAAAGTAGAAAGGGGCAAAACAATGAAAAAGCAAACTCTTAAAAAAATGCTGGCGTTTACCCTTATGGTAGTGATGGTATTGACAGTACTCACCGCCTGCGGAAAAACGCCAGACTCTAGCTCATCTGAGGGCGAGCCTGTTGTAATTGATTTCTGGCATCATTACAGCGCTCAGTCCCCCGAGAATGAAACTCTTATGAATGTCCTCATTCCTAAGTTTGAGGAAGAAAACCCCGGTTACAAGGTCAATGCAGTATCCCACGAGTGGGCAGAGCTCCACGACAAGATTATTGTCAGTGCAAGCTCCGACAGCCTGCCCGATGTTGCTCGCCTTGACATCGCTTGGGTTCCCGAGTTCCAGAAGATGGATGTTCTCGTTCCTCTGGACAAGGAAATGAGCGACTTCTCCGAAGTTTCCGGAAACCTGCTCGACAGCGCAATGAGCACCGGCTTCGTAAAGGGCAACTACTATGCAATGGCTCTGAACACCAACACCAAGATTCTGTTCTACAATGAGCAGGCCCTTGCAGATGCAGGCGTTGCAGTTCCCAAGACCATGGACGAAATGTATGCAGCAATTGCAAAGCTCTCCGGCACCAATGCAGCAGGCCAGCAGGTATGGGGTCTCAACGAGCCCGCACTCTCCGGCTGGAACATTCTGCCCTACATCTGGAGCAATGGCGGCGCAATCACCAATGACGATTACACCAAGGCTACCGGTTATCTGAACAGCGAAGCAACCGTTAAGACCGTTGAGAAGTTTGCCGAAATGTACAAGGCAGGCCAGTTCACCGGCTTCAACAGCGGCGATATCCCCATGACTGACGGTTTCGGCACCAGCCGTTACATGTTCCTCCTTGAGGGACCTTGGAAGACCGCAGAGCTCGCAGGCGCATACCCTGAGCTCGCATACGGCAACTGCCAGCTGCCCGCCGGTGAAGCAGGCTCCGTCTCCGTTCTTGGCGGTGAG
>JAZULF010000039.1:0-1741 GCA_045643645.1 Oscillospiraceae bacterium | reverse complement strand
CACACTGTCATAATCGGTTACATCAATCCAGTAAGCGATGCCCATAAAATGCTCGCTGTCCTCATCTCTTGCCGAGCGGACAATGTTACCGCAAATCTGATACTTTCTGTCGTTTAATTCAAGCAGTGTCGGGCACTGGGTCTTGCCCTCCATAAGCCACTTGCCCGAAAACTCGGGAATAAGCTCTGCAACGCTTGTATCAATTCTCAGTCCGGACAGTCCGCAGATTGAGAAGAACATCTCATTGCCCCAGATAATTTTTGAGTCGTTGAGTCTGAAAACAACTATGGGCAGCGGGAAGTTGAGCAGGGTATTATTCTTCGCCGTTTCCGCGTCATAGGTCACGGACTCCATGTAGGCCTTGAGCGCCTTGCGCTTGCGGCGGCGGTTTATGAGCGAATAAACCAGCACTGCAAGTATGGCAACGCCCTCGGCGGCTGCGAGGTAATAGTATTTGAGTATCAGTGTTGCAGCGGCAAATACAATGAGGAAAAACAGGTAAGGCATTGTATTCGGCTCGAACACTCTCTGTGTGTTTTTCTTTTTCATTTCAGACCCCGTTTGTTTCAAGGCATAGTAAGCGCATAATAATCGCATTTTATTGGATATTAAATTATAACAAAGTATCGGCACGATTACAACAGAAAAACGCTAATATTTTTCCGTTAGCTGCGCAAAATACTCCGCAGGAGTGTGATTAGCTTGAAAGCAATTATTATGGCAGGCGGAGAGGGCACGCGCTTAAAGGCCGTAAGCGGCCAAATTCCGAAGCCGCTTGTCCCCCTTTGCGGCAGACCCGTTATGGAGCACATCGTGCTGCTGCTGAAAAAGCACGGCATCACCGACATATGCGCAACCCTCAAATACAGACCGCAGGACATTCAGGATTACTTCGGCAGCGGAGAAAGGCTCGGTGTAAATATGCAGTACCGGATTGAAAAGGATGCACTCGGCACCGCAGGCGGTGTGAAAAACTGCGAGGACTTTTACGGCAATGAGGATTTTCTCGTAATCAGCGGCGATGCTGCCTGCGATTTTGACCTTTCCGCGCTCATAAAAGCGCACGAGCAGGGTACCCCAGCCGTTACAATTGCCTTGTACCCGCATTCCGAGCCCTTGCGCTACGGGCTTGCGCTTTGCGACAACAACAGCTGCATACGCTCATTTGTCGAAAAGCCCGACTGGCAGCGCGTTGTCACAAACCTCGTGAACACGGGCGTTTACATCGTATCACCTCGTGCAATGGAGCTTGTGCCCGAGGGTGAGGTATTCGACTTCGCGAAGGATTTATTTCCTGAGCTTCTTGAGAATGGCGAAAAGCTCCTCGGCTGTGCGCTCGACGGCTACTGGTGCGATATCGGCACACCTAAAAGCTACTATCAGTGCTGCGTTGACGCACTTGACGGCAGGCTTGAGCTGAGCCTCGGAGACGGCTTTGAGGCAACACCGCAAAATGCCGAAAAGCCCGGCAATGACAATGCTTTTATGCATCACTTGGAGGTATCCTGCCGTGACCGTGCAAGGCTTATGGACCGCATATCCTGCGCGTTTCTCGATATGGGCGCAGACTACTCTGAGGGTTTTCAGCTTAGAGGTGCTGACTACGAGCTTCATATTGCCGCGATGCCCGATATCTCTGCCCTGCGCGTATGCGCTAATGCCTCCGACACAGAGCTTGCCGAGGAGCTTGCCGCGTCGGCTGCAGCACTCATAAAAGAAATGGAAAACCGCCTTGATAAAT
>JAZULF010000038.1:0-2349 GCA_045643645.1 Oscillospiraceae bacterium | reverse complement strand
CGGCAATGAAGCAGCTGCACATGTAAGCTATGCGTTTACCGAAGTAGCCGCAATTTACCCCATCACCCCGTCAAGCCCCATGGCAGACTTTGTTGACCAGTGGTCTGCAAAGGGTCAGAAGAACATCTTCGGCAGCACCGTAAAGGTTCAGGAGATGCAGGCAGAGTCCGGCGCAGCCGGTGCCGTTCACGGCAGCCTTAACGCAGGCGCTCTCACCACCACCTACACCGCCTCCCAGGGTCTGCTTCTGATGGTTCCCAATATGTACAAAATAGCAGGCGAGCTTCTCCCCGCTGTTTTCCATGTTACCGCACGCGCTCTTGCAAGCCACACTCTGAGCATCTTCGGCGACCATTCCGACATCATGGCATGCCGTCAGACCGGCTTTGCAATGCTCGGTGAGGGCAATGTTCAGGAGGTTATGGACCTCGCTCCCGTTGCTCACCTTGCTGCTATCAAGGGCAGAGTTCCCTTCGTAAACTTCTTCGACGGCTTCCGTACCTCCCACGAGATTCAGAAGGTTGCTGTATGGGATTACGAGGACCTCAAGGATATGTGCGATATGGACGCTGTCAAGGCATTCCGCGACAGAGCTCTTAACCCCGAGCATCCCACCATGCGCGGCTCCCACGAGAACGGAGATATCTTCTTCCAGAACCGTGAGGCTTCCAACAGCTACTATGAGGCTGTTCCCGAAATCGTTGAAGAGTACATGGGCAAGGTTAACGCTAAGCTCGGTACCGACTATAAGCTGTTCAACTACTACGGTGCTCCCGATGCAGAGCGCGTTATCGTTGCAATGGGTTCTATCTGCGATGTTGCAGAGGAAGTTATCGACTACCTCACCGCTCAGGGCGAGAAGGTCGGTCTTGTCAAGGTAAGACTGTACCGCCCCTGGAGAGCAGACAAGCTCCTCGAGGCTATTCCCGCAACCTGCAAGAAGATTGCAGTTCTCGACCGCACCAAGGAGCCCGGTGCTCAGGGCGAGCCTCTCTACCTCGATGTTGTAACCTCCGTTGCAAACGCAGGCAAGGACATCAAGGTCATCGGCGGACGCTACGGCCTCGGCTCCAAGGACACTCCTCCCGCGAGCGTATTCGCTGTCTACAATGAGATGAAGAAGGACGAGATGAAGCGTCAGTTCACCATCGGCATTGTTGACGATGTTACCAACCTCTCCCTTGAAGAGGTCGACGCTCCCTCCACCGCAGCAGCAGGCACCGTTGAGTGCAAGTTCTGGGGTCTCGGCGGGGACGGCACTGTCGGTGCTAACAAGAACTCCATCAAGATTATCGGCGACCACACCGACAAGAATGTTCAGGCATACTTCCAGTACGACTCCAAGAAGACCGGCGGCGTTACCATTTCCCACCTGCGCTTCGGTGACAAGGCCATCAAGAGCCCGTACTACATCAACAAGGCAGACTTCGTTGCATGCCATGTTCCCGCATACATTATGAAGGGCTTCCCCATTGTCCGCGATGTAAAGCCCGGCGGTGTATTCCTCATCAACTGCCAGTGGAGCTTTGAGGAGCTTGAGCAGCATCTCGATGCAGCCTCCAAGCGCTACATAGCAAAGAACGACATTCAGCTTTACATGATTAACGCAATTGACCTTGCACAGAAGATTGGCATGGGCAAGCGCACCAACACCATTCTCCAGTCTGCATTCTTCACTCTGGCAAAGGTTATTCCTCAGGCTGAAGCAATCCAGTACATGAAGGAAAAGGCAACCGCATCCTACCTGAAGAAGGGCCAGGATATTGTTGATATGAACCACGCTGCAATCGACGCAGGTGCAACCGCATTTGTCAAGGTCGAGGTACCCGCAGCATGGGCTGAGGCTGAGGACAAGGCAGATGAGAAGGAGCTCGTCGGCCGTGAAAAGACCGTAAAGATGGTCAAGAACATCCTCAATCCCGTTGGCAAGATGGACGGCGACTCCCTGCCCGTATCCGCATTCAAAGACCACGCAGACGGTACCTTCGAGCTCGGTGCTGCTGCATATGAGAAGCGCGGCGTTTCCGTAACCGTGCCCAAGTGGATTCCCGACCGCTGCGTTCAGTGCAACAACTGTGCCTTCACCTGCCCCCATGCAACTCTGCGCCCCTTCGCCCTCGATGACGAGGAAGCCGCAAACGCTCCTGCCGCGGCAAAGCTTCTGCCCATCAAAATCGGCAAGGGCAAGAACAAGTACAAGTTCGCTATGACCGTTTCTCCTCTCGACTGCATGGGCTGCGGCGTATGCGTAAGCCAGTGCGGCACTCACGCACTTGAGATGGTCCCGATGGAATCCCAGCTTGAGCAGCAGGAGGTCTTTGACTACTGCGTTAATAATGTCAGCGACAA
>JAZULF010000037.1:0-4405 GCA_045643645.1 Oscillospiraceae bacterium | reverse complement strand
AGAATGTCAATGTACTTCTCGGGAGCGCCGGGCATAAGCTGAACGATGAAACCGCCTGCTGCTTTTACGGATAAATCGGTGTCAATCAGAACGCCGAGACCGCAGGCAGCGGGAATCTGCTCACTTTCGAGCATATAGGAGGTGAGGTCCTCCGCAATCTCGCCCGAAACAAGCTGGGTAGAGCCGATGTACGGCTCCTTAAGACCGATATCGCGGCTGACGGTAAGAAGACCGTTTCTGCCGACAGCACCGCCTACATCAAGCTTACCGTCTGCACGCAGGGGAAGGTCAACCGACGGGTCGGTAACATAGCCGCGTACATATCCCTCGGAGTCAGAAACGGCAATAACGCTGCCGATGGGTCCACCGCCGTTTATGCGGATGGTAAGGCTGCCGTTTTCCTCCTTGAGAAGGTTGCCGAGCATTGACGCGCCGCAGAGAGTGCGGCCGAGTGCGGCTGCGGTTGTGGGGGTGCAGTTGTGAATTTCCTTTGCGCGCTGAACGGCATCTCTTGCCGTAACAGCGGACATTTTTACAAAGCCTTCAGCGGCTGTTGCTCTTAAAATTCTATCCATTTGATTATCCTCAATATATGCCTGAAAAAATACTTTAATGTTATCAATCAATGCGGCAGATTTTCCGCAACAATAAACATTCTGCCCTCGCTGCCCTGCGGACAGTCACTGCAAAGACGGATATTTGCAAAGCCTGCGTCCTCAAGCAGCTTCTTTAGCCACAGCGGCTCGTGCGCATATTCGATATGCTCCTCGGACTCACGCCGCCATAGCTTTGCTTCCTTTGAAAAAATGTCCATACCGTAGCATATGCATTTTTCATCCTCGTCAAAATCAGCACGCCAAAGGCAAAGCATATTGTCGGTCTCATCGACGAAAATCTCGCCGTCTATGCTGCGAAACCACTCGGGAGTCTTGATATCGAAAATGAGCAGACCATCGGGACGGATAAACAGATGCAATCTGCGGTAGACCTCGCTAAGCTCCTCGGGAGGAATATAATCCATACCGTCAAGTGAGCAAACCGCGGCATCAACCGTTCCGTACAGGTCAAGCTCGGCTGCCTCCTGACATAGGAACAGCGGCGGAACCTTTACATCCGCCGCCTTGCTTGAGGCCTGCATAAGCATATCGGGGGAGGCGTCTGATGCAATAAGCTCGTAGCCGCGCTCCGCCATAAGCCATGTCAGCGTGCCTGTGCCGCAGCAGAAGTCGAGAATTGTGTGAAATTCGCCCTTTGCCGAAGCAAACTCCTGCTCGTAAAAATCAACAAAAGCATCATAAGGTATGTCAAGCGTAAGCCTGTCATACCAAAGAGCTAAAGGACCGTATGCACAGCTCATTTTTCTTCCTGCTGCTCATTCAGACGGCTGAAAACGATTTCGTAGCCGTCCTTGCCGTACTGCAGAGAGCGGTTTACACGGCTGATGGTTGCGCTGGATGCACCGGTTTCAGCAAGAATGTCATTGTAAATCATACCCTTTGAGAGGCATACTGCGACCTGGTAGCGCTGCTCCATAGCCTGAATTTCGGTAACGGTGCAAAGGTCGTCAAAAAAGGCCATGCACTCCTCAACGGTTTCGAGAGTGAGCATTGCCTTGTACATATCAAGATTACGGGGCTTTCTGTTGAATTTATTCATTAATGATAAACCTCCTGTAAGCTAAAAGCATATAGCTTATGGTCATTTTACATCAATACTGTACAAAAGTAAAGCGTTAATGAGTAGAAATTTAGCGTGTTAAAGAACACGGGCGGTGGGCTTACTTTCCTATTGATAATTTGCTTAAAATGTAATACAATGAAAACACAAAGATGGAGGTGAATGCTATGCCGATTTTTGAAGGTATGTCAATGACAACATTCTGGATTGTCGCGATGGTAGTATTCCTCGTGATAGAGGCAGCAACAGTCGGTCTTGCGTCTGTCTGGTTTGCGGTCGGTGCACTGTTTGCAATGGTCGCAACTATGTTCAAAGCACCCGTATGGCTGCAGATTGTTGTGTTCATTGTTGTTTCGTCCGCAACGCTTTATTTCACAAGACCTCTCGTGAAAAAGTATATCAACAACAAGGTTCAGCCCACAAATGCGGATATGATTATCGGCAAGGAATGCCGCGTTGTCGAGACAATTGACAATATTGCGGGCACAGGCGCTGTTTATGTAGGCGGCAAAACATGGACAGCAAGAAGTATCACAGATGAAGCAATACCCGAAGGCGAGCTTGTTAAGGCTGAGCAGATTCAGGGTGTAAAGCTTATTGTATCCAAGGCTGCCGTAGCAGCAGAATTATAACGGAGGAATTATTATGGGAGATTTTGATTTTATTGTTTGGTGTATTCTTGCGATTTTAATCCTCATGATTATCGTGAGAAACATTCGCGTTGTTCAGCAGAGTAAGGTTATGATTATCGAGCGCCTCGGTAAGTATCAGGCAACATGGGGCACCGGCATCCATCTCAAGATTCCGTTCTTTGAGAAGGTTGCAAAGACCATCTCCCTCAAGGAGCAGGTCGCAGACTTCCCCCCTCAGCCCGTTATCACCAAGGATAATGTAACCATGCAGATTGATACGGTTATCTACTTCCAGATTACCGACCCCAAGCTCTACACCTACGGTATTGAGCATCCCATGGTAGCAATTGAGAACCTGTCCGCAACCACCCTGCGTAACATCATCGGCGACCTCGAGCTCGACCAGTGCCTGACCAGCCGTGATATCATCAACGCAAAGATGCGCAACATCCTCGACGAGGCATCCGACCCCTGGGGCATCAAGGTTAACCGCGTTGAGCTGAAGAACATTCTGCCCCCGAAGGAAATCCAGTCTGCAATGGAAAAGCAGATGAAGGCAGAGCGTGAACGCCGTGAGGCAATCCTTCGCGCAGAAGGTGAAAAGCGCGCAGCAATCCTCGAGGCAGAAGGCGAAAAGGAATCCGCAATCCTTCGCGCAGACGCAAAGAAGCAGCAGCAGATTCTCGAGGCAGAAGGTCAGGCAGAGGCAATCCTCAAGGTTCAGACCGCAACTGCAGAGGGTATCCGCCTCATCAACGAGGCAGCACCCGGCGAGGGCGTTCTCAAGATTAAGGCTCTTGAGGCATTTGCTGCGGCTGCAAACGGTAACGCAACCAAGATTATCATCCCCAGCGAGATCCAGGGCATTGCAGGTCTTGCAGAGGGCGTTATGGAAAGCGTAAAGAAATAATAGAAAGACTCAAAATCGGCGGCATTGCCGCCGATTTTTTTCAGGAGAAGATTGTATGATAAGAGCTGCAGAATTTATGGAACGCCACGGCATGAATGCCAACAGCATCGACCTTGATGCCTGCACAAAGGCAATATACGGGGAGATGGAGCGGGGCCTAAAAGAAAAGCTGGACACTATGCCCATGATACCCACATACCTGCGAGGCGAAGCTGAGATTCCGAAAAATCGCAAGGTGGCGGTCATAGATGCGGGAGGAACCAATTTCAGGACGGCACTGGTATCCTTTACGAAAGAGGGCGCGGTAATCGAGAAGCTGGAAAAGCACGATATGCCGGGCTTGCATGAGCCTGTGGACTGGTCGGAGTTTATTTCCGATACTGCGCAGAGCATTCTGCCCCTCATGGACGAGGCGGAGGCAATAGGCTTCTCCTTCTCATACGCCGCGGAGATAACCCCCGAAAAGGACGGGCGCGTCATCGGAATCACGAAGCAGGTCGACATCCGAAATGCGGCAGGAAAGCTTCTCGGAGCAGACCTTATGGCCGAGCTCAAACGTCTCGGCGTTCCTGAAAAAAAGATTGTTGTTATAAATGACACTCCGGCAACCATGTTCGGCGGCATCGCACCGCTTAAAAAGAGCAGATATGACGGCTTTATAGGTCTTGTGGCCGGTACGGGTATGAATTCATGCTGTATGCTTCCCCAAAACCGCATTAAAAAAATGGGATTTACGGGCGAGGAAAAGATGCTCATCAATCTGGAATCGGGCTACTACTGCGGCTTCCCTCAGGGCGATTTCGATAAGGAAATGGACGAAAATCTTCCGGATACGGGTAACGGCACGAGTGAAAAAATGATGTCGGGCCGATACTTAGGTGAGATTTGCTTCTATGCACTCAAGGCCGCTGCAAGAGAGGGGGTCTTCTCCGAAAAGGCGAAGGAGTTCATTTTTGACATGAAGTTTTTCGAAACTCCCATTGCCGATAAATGGGGAAGCGGCAAGCTTCCGAAAGGCATAGTTGGCGAGGACGCGGTTAATATGGTCTACATCATTGATGAGATATTCGAACGCTCCGCAAGATGTGTTGCCTGCACCCTTTGCGCAATTATGATGCTGACGGGTGACGGACAGAATAAGCCCGTCTGCATAGCCGTTGACGGCTCCCTGTTTAAGAAAAGCAGA